>JAPLJL010000396.1 GCA_026388615.1 Pseudomonadota bacterium
GAGGATCAGGAGGAAGGTCAGCTTGCTGTGGACGAACTGCTGGATAAAGGCCAGGCCCTTCATCGGGATCTGCTGGTCGATGAAGAAATTGGTCAGGGACAGGGCCGTGCCGACCAGGAGGAAAATCGCTCCGACCAGGAGCATGCTCCCCACCATGATGTTCGGGAGAGCCCCGACCGTGATGTCCCGCTTGATCAGAATCTCGACGATCACGACGTAGAAGGCCGTGACCGCCGCCGATTCGCTGGCGGTGAATAGTCCGGAATAGATACCCCCTAGGATGACGATCGGGATCGGGATTTCCCAGGCCACGTCCTTCAGCGCCTTAATGGATTCCTTGAAATTCGGGCGGACCCGGGTCCGATGAAACTTGAGCCCTTTAATCACCCCGTAAGCCGAAAGGATCAGGACCAGAACAATCCCCGGAATAATCCCGGCGATGAACAGCTGATCCACGCTGACCTGGGAGACCACCCCATAAATAATGATGGAAAGGGCGGGCGGGAACAGGAATCCCAGGCTCCCCCCGCAGGTGAGTAAACCCAGGGTGAACTTTTCGTCATACCCCTCTTCCATCAGCGCGGGGTATAAAAAGGCCCCCAGGGCGATAATCGTGACCCCCGAGGCCCCAGTCAGGGCCGTGAAAATGGCGCAGGCCACCAAGGCGACAATGGAAACCCCTCCGGGCATCCAGCCGAAAAGAGCCCGGGTGATGTTCACCAGCCGGATCGGGGCCTTGCTCTCCGCCAGCAGGTATCCCGCGAAAATAAAGAGCGGGAGGGTAATCATGCCGGGCGCGGAGGCCAGGCGGTACATCTCCCCGAAAAGAACGGCCGGGTCCAGACCGGACACGAAAACCAGCCCGAGCAGGGCCGCGCTCCCGATCACCACGAACAGGGGCATTCCGAAGACGGCTGCGACGAGACAAAGAAGGAAACCGATGGTCACCATGCCCGTTTATTCCTCTTTCCGGTAGTAAATCTCCACCAGCTTGATCGTGAACCTGATCGTGAGCAGGCAGAAAGTGATCGGGAAGACCAGTTCCATGACCCAGAGCGGCGTATGCAGCGGTTCGCACATCTGCCCGAACGCCTTTTCGACCTGGACAAAATGCACCGCGACTTTAAAGAGAAAGCCGGAAAACAAGATGGCAATGGCAGTCAGAACCATCTCGCTCAATTTTCTCAGATTCATGGGGAGCGTCCGGGACATGACGTCGATGGCGATATGCCGGCCCTGCTTGGTCACCATGCTGCCGGCGATGAAGCCGGTCCAGAGCACCAGGTGGCGGAGGAGCTCGTCGGCCCAGCCGAACCCGATGGCAAAGAAATCCCGCATGAGGACCTGGACGAAAGACAGGATTACCATGGTGGCCAGGGCCAGGATGACGAACCCCTGTTCCAGGTAGGAAACAATCCGGTCGACAGGCCGGATCAGCCGCATGATCTGATGGCTTGGTTCCGGCTGGGGATGAGATTTCTTAGTCGTCATTCTTAAAAATAAATTTTGAAAAACCCTTATTTTATGTCACTTACGGCAGAAGAAGTCAAGATGTCCAGGGGAAAAGGGGAAATAAGTTCCGGTTTCCGAATCCATCCCGTTCTCTTGCCTTTATTATCTGCGACAGCTTGACACGTTGACTAATGGTTATTTCTCTTTGTATCGATCCCGCCGGCTTAGCTCTCCGCCTGATATCTACATAATCAGTTAGTGTATAATTTTACCGGTCCGCAAATATACAGTTACTGATTTGCAACACTTATTGTGGTGTTGCAACGTCTCGCGGACGGCCGCCCAGGTTGCCGGCCTTCTTCTCCCCCACGATGATGACGAGAGGGTATGCGGGGATATCCAGGATCTCCTTTAACAGCTTGAGATTCGGTCCTTCCGGTCGATAAAAGTCATAAGGAATACAGCCAAAGGTTTCAATCCGGTAAGACCCGGAAGAAAGACCCTTAATCACCAGCTGGTCCGCGGCCGAGCCGATATCCCCGGGGAAATTCTCGGGCGGATGGGAGTCGCCCTCGTCATCATTATAGGTGGAAGAAGATTTTCCCTTGGCCAAAAACTTGGGATCGAAACTGGTCTTCTGGATCTGGGTCCCCTGGGGTCCGGTGATCAGGCGCCAATCTTCCTTGCCGGTATCGAATTTCTTTTCGTTTTCGTCCATCCGGCCATCGATGAGGTAACCTTGCTGGTTGACCGAATCATAAAACCTCATCCCCTTGGCCGCCGGGGTAAGATCGGTGCTGAAAGAGAGGGCCATGTCGTGGATCAGGTACCCCGGATCAAAAGGCACCGCGACAATCGTGGTAGTCAGGGTCAAGGTGTCGGCCATGATGGAATCAAGGAAAAACTTCGGGCCCTTAATCCCCAGGGGGAAAACCGGATACATGCTGGAATGGGTCAGGATTCGAACCGGGCCGGGCTGATAAGCGACCACCCCTCCGCTGACGATACTCTCGTTGAAGGGAACCTTGATCAGGCCGCCCAGGAAGCGGATGGCGCCCCGGATTTTCTGCCGGTCGATGATATTGTCCGCGGTTCCCCCCGCCTCCGGCAGAATCTGCAACTGATTGATAAAAATAGTCGGGATCTTCGCTTTTCCCCTCTCATTCACCAGCGCGCGGTAAACGTAAGTAGTAAATTTCAAAAAGAACCCTTCCTCTATTTCACGTAAGTCGGATACAGGCGGAAGATGAAAATTGGGCGCTTCGGTTTTGAATAATACCGGATACACCCAGGAATGTCTCCCGGAGACCGGGTTCGCCAGCTCGGTGGGGACGATCCGGTCCACGCCTTCGGGGATTTTCCCTGCCGGCGCCTTTTCCCCCGAATCCCTGGCCATGAACACAATCAGGTCCTGAGGATCGAAGAGGCCGTTGGAGAGGCCGCCGTTGGATTCGGGCCCACGGGTCAGGATGAATTGTCCGGTAGGGGTGCGTTCATCCACCTGGGAAAGTACCGGTTTCCACTCTCCTCCCTGCCAGGAAAAAACGGCCAGGTGGTTAATCTTCTGTCCCAGCAGGGGGGCAAGCATCTCGCCCGGAACCTCGACCGGTTCGTAATAGCGGCCGCCCCACTTTTCTCTCTCGGAGGCGCCGGCGTAAGCCAAGCCCGATAAAACCCAGACGGAAATCGCCAGGGGAAAAATTGCCCGCCGGAGAGACTTCTTGATTTTACCTAGGTCCAAGCACACTCCGTTCCCAAGCACGCTCCGCTCCCGAGATTTAGTACCTGGCTGCTTGGCTGCTTTGTACTTTGTACTGTTGTTCAGCTCATCCTCTCTCGTATACCACCCCATAGCCGGCCGGCGGGAAGGTGAACTCGATCGCATCATAACTGCACACGGTGAAGCAGGAAGCGCACTCCAGGCAGTATTTTTTGTAATCCTTGTCCAGCGCGGCTTTCCCGTTGCGAACCTTCCACAGGTTCATCCCGCAGATGATCGCGCAGTTCTTGCACCCGACGCACTTCTCCCGGTCCACCGAGATGAAATCCACGGGGGACTCGATCACCTTGACCAGTTTCCTTTTGTCGATCGGTTTATCCGCCATGATCAGTTACCTCCTGAGTTCTGGTTCATCATGCCCTGAAGCATGGGGGCCATCGTTTTCATCCCGTTGATGAAATTCGTCACTTTTCCCCGGGCGGCTTCCTCGGCGATGGGGAAATAATAGCGGGTCAGGAACGCGATCTGGGGCAGCATCTCGAGCAGGATCCCCGGCACCCGGAGCATCCCCTCCGCGTGGGGCTCGGCCATGGTCAGCATGCCGTAGAACATGATGTCGGCCAGATTATCAAACATCTGGTAGAAGGTATCCGAGGTCCACTGCTCGAAGAAATCCCGGAGGATGGGGCCGGAAGTGAAATCCACCCCCACCGGGGAAACCTTGAGCTCCTCCATATACTGCTTCAGGAAGTCCGAGGAGAAATTCTTCTCCTTATGGGCCCGGACCGCGACCTGGGCGGCCAGGCGCGAGGAATACATGGCCTGCCAGACCCCTTCGGCCATGAAGGGCTCCGGAACCCCCGCCGCGTCTCCGGTCAGCATCAGTCCGTTGGCATAGATCCTCTCGTTAAAACTCTTCAGCCAGGGCAGGAAATGGAGCTGGAATTCCGCGGGCTTGGCGCGGGTGGCCCTGATCAGTTTCTGGATGAAGTCGAGCTGGACATTCTCCATCGCCGAACGGGTGGAAAGGTTCTTGCCCGCGTCGATCTCGCTCTGCAGCGTCTTGGCGGGGCGAGAGCCGATGTGGAATCCGTCGCGGAAGGCGCAGACGTAGCCGCCCCGGTCCGGGCCCATGAAGATGTGGACGTTGGTGTCACCCAGGTATTCCTGGACCCTTCTCGGGTCCGCCTTGTAATCCAAGGTCGCGAGAACCGTGACCTGGTCCTTATCCCAGCGCTTCCGGAGCCCCGCCTTCCGGGCAATGAGGGAATGCGCGCCGTCCGCCGCAATCACCACCGGGGCCCGGTATTCCCGGCCCTTCCCGTCGACCACCCCGACGATATTCTCTCCCTCCCGGATCACGTCCGTCGCCAGGGTGGTGAGCTTGAGTTCCGCCCCGGCCTTCCGGGCCTTGCCGGACATCCACTGGTCGAAATCCGGACGGTACATCATCTGCACCATGTATTCGCTGGCCTGCGGGTAACCGGCCCGCCGGGGTGGGGTGAAACCCCAGAGCATCCGGTCCTCGTTGGAGGGCTTGGGCTTGATGATATGCATCGCCCCGAACTTGGTCGGCCAGAGCGAAGGCACATCCAAGTCCTTGATATAGTCGAAATCGCGCGCGGCCTTAGGAGAAAGCCCGAACCCGGATGAATTTTTCTCACCGCAGAAATGCCCGCGCTCCAGGATGACGGTTTTCAGGCCGGAATCCGCGGCTTCCTTGGCGGCGGCGCTGCCCCCCGGACCGCCACCCACGACGATCAGATCGTAACTTTTCATCTTCCCTCCTCCTTCTTGCTTTTTAAGGTGTTGGGTGGTGGGTCATAGGTGATAGGTTCAAACCCAGTACCATCACCCTCCCCTTCAGCCCCTCCCCTCACGGGAGGGGAACATATTATTGTACCTCTCATATTTAATTTCTTGGCGCGAGGCCATATGTCATTTGCTCCCTGCAACCTACCTCCCGATCTTCTTTAAACCCAATAAACCCAAGCAACTCGACAAACCCAATAATTTCTTTTTCTCTAGGCTTTAGCCTCTCGGCTCTATGCCCTATGCGCTTTGCCCTTTGTACTGCTTACTTTTTATGCTCCGGCTCTGTATACGCGGTCGGATCACCGGTATTGTTCGGATCGAAAGCCTTTTTGATTTCCTTCTGCCACTTGTCGTAATGGAAACAGGCCGGGCTGAAGAGCCCGTGCTTGCCCGTTCCTACCTGGGAGAGCTGGAAGATGGGCGTGCCCAAGGCCTGCTTCAGGCAGGCCTGATTGGAATCCGCAAGATAAGCCATCGCCCCGGCGGTGGATTTCTCGTCATGATTGTCATACATCAGGAGAACCTCGGTGTAAGCCAGGTGGCCCTGGTCGAAAACCAGGGTGGCGGAATTGTCTCCGCCATCCTCCATAAGCACGCCCTTCTGTATATATTGGTTCTTGAGTACGGTGCCGGCCCTGACCTGGTTCATGGCCATGTCGATCGTATCCATCGCCCCGAAGGAGGTGTTAAACCCTCCCGCGCTCCGGAAGCAGGAGCGGGTCACTGCGTCGACCTTGATCACCGAGGTAGCGGTCAGTCCCTGCATTTCCTCGGTTTCGGCCAGGGGGGAGGCCTCACCCCCGGTTTCTTCCAGGATCTTTTCCAAAACCTTCTGCTGATAGGCGAATTCCCCTTCGGAATTGGCGAAAATGACAAACAGAAAAGCGTATTTCAGCATCTGCTGGGGCATCCCTGACTCCCAGAGCCTCACGAAATTCATCCCTCCCGCCATCTGCAGGCCGACAAAGGCCGGGCTGAGCCGGGAAATGAAATATCCCACCTCGGATTCCCCCAGCTTGTAAGCCGCCTCCCCCAGCTTCTCCAGGCTGGGGAAGTTGAAAAGCGAGGCCCGGAAATATTTAAGCGGTTCCTTGATCGTGTAGTTGGGCTGGGCGTTCTTCATTTCCAGCTCCGCCGGCCCGTTCCAATGAAAGAGCTTGACCGCGCACTTGGTGATCACCCCCAGCCCGCCCCAGGCTCCTTCCCAGCCGCGGAGGATGCCCCGGAGGCTCGGGCCCGGTCCGTCCCCGCAGAACCAGCCGTCGCCGGAACCGAGGGAACCCAGCTTCAGCACCTCTCCAGTCGGAAGCACCCACTCGACCCCCAGCAGGTTCCTTCCGGAGAAACCCATGGATAACCCGTCCGGACCGTACCCCACCACCGAGGTGGCGCTGGCCAGGACCGAGGTGTTGGAACCGGCCCCGATAATGTGGCAGTTGAGACCCTTCCGCAGGGTTTCCACCTGGAGCTGCATGCAGATCACGGACGGCTCCACCACCGCGAACATGTTTTTCTCGTCAATCTCAAGAATGCGGTTCATCCGGCGCAGGTCCAGGACGATCGCGCCCTTCACCCCGGGCAGGTTATGAATGCCCCAACCGGTGCTCATCGCCTTGAAAACAATATGGTGCCGGTTGCAGATCTTGGCGACGGCCACCACTTCCTCCGTGCTTTTGGGCAAGAGCACGGCCTCCGGCATGATTTCGGCCCAAACCCCCTTGATATTACCGAAGGGCTGATACATATAGGACCATAAAACCGCCGAGCTCCCGGAAATATTCTCCGGACCCACCACCGCTTCCAATTGCTGATAAATATCTTTTGCCAGGGCCATTTTCGCCTCCCCGCCGGTTGTTACCGGGCCTGTTTAACCAACTCCACGATATCCAGGACCTGCATCTTCTTTCCCTGCGCGGCCGCCGCGTCTTTCAGGTTCCGCTCGCACCAGGAGCAGGCCGTCACAATGGCCTCCGCCCCGACCGACTGGGCCTCCGCGATCCGCTCCCCCGCGGTCCAGAGGGCGAAATCATCCATGGTAGTCTTCACCCCGCCACCGGCCCCGCAGCACCAGGCGTATTCCCGGATCCTTTCCATCTCCACGAACTTGATCCCGGGAACGGCCCGGATGACGTCCCGGGGCGGATCGTAAACCCCCTCCCAGCCGCGGTGGACCGTCTTCTCCGGTTCCCGGACAATCAGCTGTCCCAGGACCTTTTTCTCGGTCCCCTTCCAGGGCACGTACTCCTCGGACTTCCGGCCCAGGTTGCAGGGATCATGATAGGTGACCCGGAGGGGAATTTTTTTCGAAAGCCGGAGCTTGCCCTCCCGGATCAGCTCGTCCAGGTACTGGCTGATATGCACCACCTCGAACTTCATTTTCTTTCCCAGCAGTGGGTAGACCGCCTTCATGATCCCAAACCCGCAGGCGCAGGAGGTGACCACCTTCTTGGCGCCCAGGGCGTTCCAGTCGTCGATATTGCTCTCGGCGAATTTGATGAACTCCCCCTGAAAGCCCAGCTGGAAGGCCATGCTCCCGCAGCATGATTCCTGGGCTCCCCGGATCCCGACCTCCACCCCCGCCGAGCGGAGCAGGGTCACCGTCTCCCGGGCGACCTTAGAAAGCTCCGGGTCGAAGGAGTAAAGACAGCCGGCGTGGTAAATCACCTCCGCCTGCCCTCCCTTAGAGAGATCCTTCACGTCCAGGCCCTCGGCCCAGCGGCCGCGCTCGGACTTGGATTTCATCAGGGGATTGTCTTCCCGGCGCAGGCTTTCAATGATCGGGCCGTGTTCCTCCCGGAAACAGCCAGCGCCCACCAGGCGGGCCCGGGTGGCGTAAATCGGCCAGAGCACCTCGAGCTCCGAATTGTACTTGCAGGAGGAGTCGCAGGCCCCGCAAGCGGTGCAGCGATAAACGATATTGGAAAGTTCCTCGTCGGTCTCATCCAGCTTGCCTTCGGCCAGGGCCAGGCCCAGGGCCATTCTTCCCCCCCCGGAGTAGGCGTGAAAGTTGAAACGGGAAATGGCGGGGCAATTCTGGGAAAACCTCCAGCTCTTCATCTGGGCCAGGGGCGGCCATTTGCAGATGGAACAGCGCGCGCACCTTTTCATATCGTTCCGGTAATCGTTGAGATCAAGCAGCATGTTATTCCTCCTTTATTCTTTCGGTCCCTTGCAAACCTGTTTGAGCCGCTGGATTAGGGGGGGAAGGATCCGCCGGTAATCGCCGACTACCCCGTAATTCGCGAAGGAAAAAATATTGGCATTTCCCGGTCAACCCGATCTGGCGGGAGGAGGAGACCCAACCGCTGTCGCACGCCGGCCGGGTGGCGCCCACGGCTCCCCCCCAGAACTGCGCCAGCTCCTCGAGCAGCGCGTACGCTTCCGCCCCGCCCAGGCCCCGGCCCCCACAAACCACCACCCGGGCATCCTCCAGGGGTACGCCTTTCACCTCTTCCACCACCTTTTCGATAAACCTTGATTTTATTTTCGACTGGTCCAGCTCCGGGGTCACGGACTTGATCTCTCCCGGGCGGGACGCGTCGGGTTCCCGGGACTTAAGGGCCCGGAATCTGACGGTAGCCATCTGCGGCCTGGTTTTACAGACCAGGACCGCCAGGGCCCGGCCCCCGTAGACCGGACGGGTCATCCGCAAGAGACCGGAGTCCGGATCAATCGCGAGGCCCACGCAATCCGGGGCCAGAGCGGTTTTCAGCCGGTACGCCAGCCGGGGAGCAAGATCCCGCCCCGTCGCGGTCTGAGCCAGGAGCAGGATTTCCGGCCCGATCTTTTTCACGATTTTTTCCAGCACCTGGAGGTGGATCTCGGGCTGATAGTTTTTCAAAAAACCGGCTTCGGCCTGGTAAACCTCGTCCGCGCCGTAAGCGATGGCCTCGGCGCCGGTATTCCCCGCGGTTTCGGACAGAAGCACGATCCCCATCCTGGCCCTCAGACTGTCGGCCAAGTCCCGGCCTCCCCCGAGCAGTTCCCGCGTGCCGGGCGAGAGCTGGTTCCCCGCCAGCTCTCCTATTACCAAAACTTTTGTTTTCTTAGTCATGGTTAAAGTTGCCCGCCTATGCCGGGCATTTTTCGAGCAATTTAT
>JAPLJL010000137.1 GCA_026388615.1 Pseudomonadota bacterium
ATGCGGTAGCTCCACCGCGGACATTTTTCCGATTTGATTATGGCCCGGGAAATCATCGCCTTGGCGGCGAGAACCGAGCCCCGCGGGGTCCGGCCCCGGGCCAGGAACGCGGTGATGGCCGAAGAGAGCAGACAGCCGGTCCCGTGAATTCGCGCCGGGACCCTCCGGGCCCCGGGAATCCAGATAAATTCTCCTTTTTCCAGGAAGAGATCGCGCGGAGCCCCCCGCTCCAGGTGTCCGCCTTTGACCAGAACCGAACCGGCCCCGGACCCGGAAAGGACGGCGGCCGCTTTTTCCATGTCCTTTCGGCTCCGGACCTTGATCCCGGTAAATTCCGAGGCTTCGGGCAGATTGGGCGTGATCACGGTCGCCAGGGGAAAAAGAAAATTCAAATAATCCCGGCTGCCCCCCTCTTCCATCAGCCGGGTACCGTCCCGGGCGCGGAGAATCGGGTCCACCACCACCCGGCGAAGACCGGACGCCTTGATCAGGCGGGCAACCTCCCGGAGGTTGGCCCGGCTCCCCAGCGCGCCGATTTTAACCGCCTGAATGGGGAAATCTTCCAGGATCGACTCGACCTGGCTTCGTAAAAGTTTCGCGGAAACCGCTTCCGCCCGGTAAACCCGGGCATTATTCTGACTGGTGATCACAGCCACCGCCGCGGTCCCCCAGACCTGCAGCCGGGAAAAAGTCAGCAGGTCCGCGGACACCCCGGCTCCCCCGGTGGGATCAAACCCCGCGATGGAAAGACAGGAGATTTTAAATGGGGAAGGTTTTTTCAAATCCTGATAAATAATTACTAATAACTAATTTCTAATGTCTAATCAAAACCCAATAACCAATGACTAAACGGGAAACTGAAAAACAGGAAATTTGACTTTAGAACATTTATTTTTCGTTAGAAATTAGTCATTAGAAATTAGAAATTAAAAATTTTGGTTTATTGTAATATTTACTTTCCCCAGTCATTACCGATCAGGATCGTCACCGGCCGCCCGCTCTTTACCTGGCTGAGCTTGATTCCCCCCAGGAGAAAGGAAATCTTCTCGGCGATCTTTTTATTTTCCTCAGAATAATAAACCAGGCTTTCCGGATAGTTGCCTTCCTTGGGAACGGAGGTCTTAACTTTGTCATAACCGTTATTTTGGAGGAGGCCGATCAGTTCCTGGGCCAGCTCGGGCTTCCCGGTGGCGTTCAGGATGACAATCTCCGTGATGGTTTCCGGACCGCTTTTCCCGGCCGGGTCCGTTCCCGGAGGGGGAGTCACCGCCGGCGGGGCCGGCGTGGGCGCGGGTTCCGCCTCTGCCCCAAAAAGTGCCCGGGCATGGGCATCCATCATCTCCGTGAATTTTTCATTCGCCCCGTGGACATCTTCCATGATCCTGCAGGCCTGGTCCAGGACGAAGACCCGGGGAATGCCGGTAATTCCAAATTTTTCTCCCGCCACCCCGGTCCGGTCGGCCATGACCGGGAAGGATATTCCCCTTTCCTTGACATAATCGCTCAGGACCTCCTCGGTCTGATCCTTCCCGTATCCGATCATCATGATCTGGAGCCCTTTATCCTTCCATTTTTCGTAAAGGTCGAGCAAAAGTCCGGTCTCGGCCTTGCAGGGTTTGCACCAGGTGGCGAAAAAGGTCACGATCATCATCTTCCGCGGTTTCCATCCGATCCGGCTGGGTTTGTCCCCGCAAAAATCATTGAGGAAAACCATTCTCCCGTTAAGATCCCGGAGGCCGAAGTTCTTGACCGGTTCCTTCTGGGCGGCCGTCTGGGCGTCGGCGAAATGAGCCAGGAATATTATTCCCGCCGCCATCCCCAGAATTAAAAGCCAAAACCTGCCGGTGCCGGACGTTTGAAATGATTTCTTATTCAATTTTTCCTCCTCCTGAAAGATTTATGCTGGCCGTTATTTTTTCGTTATAAAGGGACAGCTTTTCCTGTTTTTTCGCTTTCTTTTCGTCCGCCCGGTTGATCCGATGGGCCGACCAGACCGCGTCGACTTCATTGGCCAGCCAGGTAAGGCCTCCCAATCCGCCCCAAGCCCCTTTGCTGCCGGTGGTCTTGGCCTGGGCGCTTCCCAACGCCCCGAAAGTGGCGCAAGCCCCGAAAAAAATGATTCCCTTGATATACTGCCCGTTGTAAACCTGCCCCAGGCCCGGAATGATGGAAAGCACGCCCGCCACCCACAGGCTTTTCGGAGAATGGTATGCGGGTTCCGCTTCCGCCGCCTGAGTCTCCAGTGCCGTTGCCGGAGCCGGGGTGACCGGTTCGGAAGGCGCGATCTTTTCGGGGGGGGTCGTCTTCTCCGCGGCCGGGTTGCCGGCCAGCCGGTCCGACACCCTATCCACCGAGGGTAAAAGCTCATCGGTCTGGCCGGAACAGCGGTCGGAGGCGATCATTTCAATCTCGCCGGTCTCGACATTGATCAGTTGGGCGGAAACCACGAAAATATTCCCGACCCGGCTCAAGCTGGCGGTCACCATCTTCTGCACCCCCAGGAGTCTCCCGACCTGGACCGCGCACTCGCTCGAGGAGCAGTCGGAAAGCTGTTGGCCCTGTTCCTTGAGAATCCGGTCCATATTGTTCCGGTCAATGACCCGGAACCTGCCGGTCCGGAAAAGTCCCTCCCGGAGAGACTCGGAGAGGGGAATTTTCAAATCCCGGGGAACATTCCCGACTATTTCCAGATCGAGAACCGCCAGGAAGATTTTCCCTTCTCCGGCGAAAACCCCAGTCCCGGAAAATATTAGAAGCAGAAAAACCAGCAACGCTCTTTTTATCATTTTAGCCCTGAACGCTGAACGGTGAACCCTTGAACCTTTCTTTATTATTTCAATCCCTGAGCCAGGCCCGATAAAATCTGGCTGGCGATGCCGGAAGCCAATTTCTGGATGGCCCTCTGCCCGGCCCGGACCGGGTCATTTCCCCCGTCCTTGACTTCCAGGTCGACGGTGGCCAGGACCTTGCCGTTATCCGTCCGCACCGCCCGGACAGTTCCCCGGGCCCGGGCAAACACAATCTGCCCCATCCGGCTGGACTCGGCGGCCTGGACCTCCCCGAGGATTACCACTTCCGCGAGCGGGCGCAAAGCCGACACAATCTGGGGAATATTGCCGGACTTGAGCACGGTATCGGAAATCTTTTCCCCCACCGCCCTCTGGTCGATCACCGGGAAGCCCTGTCCGAACAAGCCCTGGATCAGCTCGCCTTCGACTACCGAATTAGAAACCGGTTGCCCGGCATTGGTTTCAAAGATCTTGACCACGAACCTTTTCGAAGGCAGGTCGATGGTGAAATCCGCCCGGGCTCTGCTCAGGGCCTCTAAAAAATTTGGTTCCAGTTCCCCTTCTTTGCTCAAACCGTCCGGGAGCAGGGTGGCTTCGACCACGGCAACCCCGGAATCGCCGGGGGCGCTGATTTCGTACACCTTCGAAACCGATATACCGGAATCGCCCGCCTGAACCTTTTCCAGGAGCCGTCCCTTGCCCTGGAGGAAAACAAATCCCACGTTAAAACCTTTTTGCGGGTATCGGGACGTGGCCTTCTCGTACACTACCCGGACTTTCAGGCCCTCCCCGAGCGGCTGGCCCACCTCGCCTTTCTGCTTATCCCCTCCCGCCGTCTCGAGGGCCAGGGAGGAAAGCAGGTCCTGAATCCTGGTTTCGGCCTTCTCGATTTCGGTCCGGAGGTCCCGCTTTTCCAGCCCGGAAGATTCCCCCTCGGCGAAAGCCTCCATCTCGCCGGAAGATCCGGCGAGAACCCGGAGGACCAGCTGGTGAGAGCTGGCTTCCTGGTAAAGGTTCAGATACCGCAGGTGGGTGCTTAAGGCCAGAAAGATCTGGAATCTGCTTTCGTAAGACTGGGCGGTTTTCCCCACTTCGGCCGCGGCCTTAAGGATGTCGCGGATCTTGTCCCGTAACCTCCCGGCCGCGTTGGAACGTTCCAAAACCGCCAGGGAGTAGTGAATATCCTTTTTCGAGTCGAAATACCTTTCGGCAATCGTTACCCCTTCCAGGGATAAATCCACCGAGGATTCGCTCTTCACCTCGGTCACCGAGCCGGCCGACCCTTTATTGCCTTCCTCCTCCCGCTGGATATCAGTAATCGCCTCCTTGACCTGCACCTGAATCTGTTTGGCGATGTCGGCCCGGGCGGCGTTATCGGCCCGGGCGGTATCGGCGGTCTCATCCCCGGTAGTCGGGCCGGACCCCACCCCGACCAGGTAGCGCTGGGCGGGGAAACGGGGAATCTTCCCCCCCGCGACCCACTCGGGACGATCCTTGGCCGAGACCCCGGCCCCGGGAAAAAACAGGAAAGCCAGAGCCAGGATCAGACAACCAAACCCGCGGGCGGGATAAGTTTTATTTTTCTTCATTTTTTGTAACTTCTCAGTTGGTCATATTCACTGAACCCTGAACCCTTGGATTACGAACCTGAGTTTTTTCATTTTTCTTTTAATTTTTCAAGTTCCTTTTCCAGGTCCGGAAAGGCCTCCTCCGGAGGGCTTTCGGCCTGTTCATTCCGGTTTTCGGTTTTGACCACCCCTTTATCCTTCATTTTCTGGATCAGAGGGGCCAGACCTTTGCCCTGTTCCATCCAGCCCTGCATCTCCTCCGCTTTCTTTTTCATCTCTTCCGCCATCCGGGAGAGATCCGTCACCAGGTTATCCTTGGACAAGCGCGCCAGGGCATAGGTAGTGCCGGGAGGTCCCGCCCTGCCTCTCTGGTCCAGCCAGACCGAGATTATCTGAGAACCCGCCAGGGAAAGTTCCAGGGCTTCCCGGTCCACCCGGACATTATAATCGTGAATGAACCGGGACCCGCCGAAGGCCGAACCGCTGGACTTCTCAAAATCCACCAACAGGGAGGAAACCTCGACCTTGATGGTCTTGGCCAGCTGGATCCGGGCATCGTCGGCGGATTTTTCTTCCGCGTCCTTGGGATCGGAGGTTCTCCCGCAGGAACCCAGGGCAAAAGTGTACCCTTTTTCCTGGGGCAGCTTCAGCACCCAGGCCGGGGGTGTGGCCGGGTCGGATTTGCCTAAATTATTATTTCCGGCGCAGCAGAAAATCACCCCGCTTAACGCCAGAGTTGCTCCCAAAATGATTGTCTGGATTTTCCCCATGACAGAAATTTTCTTACCAATTATTTAATCGTGTCCCAAGTTTGTACATGGATTTAAGCGATTGAAAAATTATTTGTAGTTTGCCGATTCATCGGCGGTTTTCGTAAGGGAGGGTTTCTCTGCCCTCCCGAGGGAACCCATTAAACGGCTCCCCTCCTGTCCCGAGCGAAACGAACTTGTCCCGAGTTTAATTGAGGGAAGCCTCGCATTAGCAATATCTCAATCGAACTTAATGAGCCCAATAAATTGGGCGACTACAAGAAAATAGTCTCCTGGCGCTTTAAAACCTCCATTCTTTCCCATGACCCCAATCTTATGAACAATTATGGAACACTATTAATTATTTGCAAAACATTTTATGCGAAATTCAAGTGTCATTTTTATCAAATACGGGGAGACAAAGCAAATAAAATCTGCTCTCCCAGGTTAAAAAAACGGGCAGGCCGCGAAAAAACGACCTGCCCATAAAGTCTAAGATGTCGAAAAAATTAGTGGTCTTTTATAGACCCTGATTCTGCGCTTCCCGTTTCTTTTTCAGCTCGTCGTCCAGCGTGTTCAGCATCTCGTTGGTCTTGGCTTCCAGGATGGCCCGTTTTTTCTCTTTCAAGGCTTCCTGAGTCTTGGATTTGATCTGGTTGAGAACGTCATCCACCGCGAGTTTGCCCAGCGCGTAAAGGGTACCATCCGAATCGTTGAAGTGATCGATGATCTGGCTTCCCACCAGGGTCGCCTCGCTGACGGTCTTGGATACTATCGAAGTGAATTCGTCAGAACCGCTGCCTTCCTTATCCACGAAATCCTGATGCTCCTCCATAAAATCCTTCATGAAGGAAGCCACGTAGGTATTGATGACCCGGCCCAGCTCCTGGCGCGCCCGGGAATCGGCCTTTTGTCTCTGCATGGCGATATTCGGCGACTTGGCGGCGATCCCAACTCCGTAAAGAGCCCCGCCCTGGTCACCCGGGAAAGCGCCCGATCCCTTGATGATCCAATCCGGCTTGGCCGGACCGCCCGCGCATCCCGCCAGAAAAAGCGACGCCGTAAACGCCGCGCCTGCCACTACTCCAATCAGTCTGGTTACCTTCATCGTTATTCCTCCTTTTTCTTTAAAAACTCCGATTTAAATGAAAACTGGGATTATATTAGCATAAATATATTGCGAAGTAACCCGCTCACCTCCTTTCGCAATAACCCGCGCGCCTTTACTTCCTTATATTGTTGGAAATTTTCCTGAAATTGGAAGTGATGAAACTCACACCCTGCCCTGAAATTTTATCGGGGCAAATCCTAGGGTACTGTCTCCGAACAATAATTTTTTCGTAGGGGAGCCCCTCCCTGGCCGACCCGAGAGGTCGTCTCGGGCAGGCCGCGGGCTCCCTTCTTCGGGCGGCCGTGGCCTGCCCGAGCCGGGCAAAACCGGCCAGGGAAGGCCGCCCCTACATAATCAAAACCAAGAACCTTGACCACTTTAAAGTCGTTTTTGAGACACTACCCCAGAATTATTTTAATCAGACCCTAACTTCCTTCCCGCCGATAACGAATGGTCCGGGGTTACCACGGTTTTTTCTATAAAACGTGGTGAATATTCGGGTGCATAATCCCGGCCGGATCCATCGTCTTTTTCAAATCCTTGAGCAGGTCGAAGTAGACCTTGTGCCGGGGCAGGTGCATGTCCCCCGCCCCGTGCATGTTCCGGAAAAGGGGCGCGCCCCGTTTGACCAGGAGTTCCGCAGCCTCGCGCACGAACATGCTGGCCCGCTTGATGGAGTCGGGGTTGCCGTGGTCCCACCACCAGTCAAACTCGATATTGGCGCAGCGCGCGAATTGCTGGGGGCCCTGCATCGCCATCCCGGCCAGGATCATTTCCCGGTAAACCCGGGGATCGGGAGAGGTCCAGTATTTCGCCCTCAGTTCCTTGTATTCCTTCCAGAGTTCCGGCAGTTTCTCGAGCTTGACAAAGGAAGCTATCCACTGGAAGGCGCCGCGATAAGCCGCGACCCGGTTTCCCAGCACCCCGTAACCTTTTTTGAAAGTATCGGAATTGACCACGTCCTGGAGGTTTAGAGAAGCCGCGTCCACAAAGAACATCTTGTGCCCATCTATGATCTCCTTAACGATCTCTTCCTTGATTTCCAGTTCCTCCTGGTCGAGCCCCTGGATCAGGAGAGGCATGGAATGCGGGGGCACCATCTCGGCCACTTCATCCGCTTCCATCCCGGCGATGCCCGCGAGAATCGTCGCCGGCACCCCGTGGTGGAGCTTGTAGGTAAAATCGACGATATTATCCCGGCAGAGGGCGTAATTGGCGTCGATCAACTGTTTGAGCATCAGATCGTCCTCGATTTCGGAAGAAGCGGTCAGGAGCAGTTTTTCAGCCGGAAACTCCGGAAAGAGCTTGATAGTTATATCGGAGCAGACCCCGAACTGCCCGTCGGCATTGAAGAACATCCCCGCGATTTCCGGCCCGGGACCATACTGAACCGGAACTTCCGTCGGCCCGAGCTTGACGATCTCACCATCGGGCAGAACCCAGGTCATGTTGACTATCATTTCCGGGTTGCCCCCGTACTTGACCATGCAGCCCGCCCCTCCGCGGGCAACATAATTGCCCAGCACCGAGACGCTGGTGAAGGAAAGGGGCAGTGCCGGTTTTAAAACCACCCCTTCGGCAACCCGGTATTTGATCGCATCCATAAAGAGGGCCCGGAGCCTGACCGCCGGCTCGACCGTGGCAATCATGGTTTCCGGATTGATCAAGATCTTATTCATCCGGCGGAGGTCGAGCAGTATCCCGCCTCTCCGGGGAAGCGCCATCCCGGCGTGATTGAAGCCGGTGGAGAGGGGAATCACGGGAACCTGGTAACTCCCCGCGATCTTCATGATCGCCTGGATCTCCGCGGCATCCTTCGGGAGCACCACTATATTGGGGATCACCCCGGAGACGATGCTGAAGTCATGCCCGTAGGAAAGGAGGTCCGCCAATCGGTTTGATAGCCATGCCTCTCCCACCACCGCCTTGATTTCTTCCAGGATCTTGTCCCAATTCCGTTCCGGAGGCGGAGCCGGTTTCTCTTCCGCCTTGATCCCCTTCGGCAGGGAAAGCTGCGGGTTCAGGATTCCCGCCGGGTCAAGCAGGCATTTGACCTGGCCCAGGAGGCGGGAGAGACCCGGCTTCCCGGCATATATCTCTTCGGCCAGTTTTCCCTGCGGCAGGTCGAAAAGGATCTTTTCCCCGAGTTCCCGGTGGAGGAAAAGACCGGCGTTGTTCTCGAAATCAGGGGCTGATACCCCTCCAAAAATATCGTAAACCGCATAGATCGCCCGGCCGCGATCGTGCGCCGTGAGGATCCGGCCGAGGTCAAGCTGATTTCCTCCCGTCTTTTTTGCAAATTTCAGCAGGCTCTCATCCAGGGCCGGGTAATTCCTCGGAGTGGTAAAGCAGGCCAGGTGGCGTTCGGAAAGTACCTTCCCGGGTTTATCCAAGATGGCGCAAATTTTTTCCTCGGCCAGAGGTTCCGCCGCCTTCCCCCCGCGTTCCGCGGCGAGCTTTCTCACGGTTTTCACCTGCCACTCCACATGTTTCTTCCGCCCGTCTAATCCCACCACGAGCATCCAGGGCGCGCCCGCCTGGGCCCCGAAGGCCTGTTCAAAACCCCGCGCGTCGAAGCCGAGATATTCCACCCCGAGTTCGCAAATCGGGATTTCCTTGAGGGCTTTCAAAAGCCCGGCCAGGTCCGAAAAACTAAAAACCAGGGCCCGGCGGCTTTCATACTTGGGATAAATGTAAACGCTGGCCCGGCAGACAACTCCAAAGGAATCCTGTGAGGCCAGGTACCAGCGGGAAAAAGACGGGCCTCCGTCTTCCTTCCAGTCGGCCATTTCCTCGTCCAGGGCATGGGAACCGGTCAGGTGAATTCTTCCATCGGCCAGGGCCACTTTCATGTTGGTCACCTGCACCTCGGGATACTTGGCCGCACCCTTGGTCACCTCCCGGTTGACCAGGCTTTCCACCACCGAGTCGGATCCGCCCGCCACGGGCACACCGACCCTGAGGCCGAGCGGCGCCAGGACTTGCTGAAGCTGGGTAAAGGTCACCCCTCTCTGCACGTGCACCATCAGGTTCCGCGAGTCCACTCTCTCGATCTGGTTCATTTTCTGGAAGTCGATGATCAGCCCTTCCGCACTCGCAACGGATTCCGGGAAATACGGAGAATATTTTGTATAAACAGAAATCCGGTTTTCTCGGGCCCAGGGCAATAGTTTTTGAACCTCTTCAGCTTTCTCGGGCTGAACCGCGACCAGCCCGGGAGCCTCGACGGGCCGGGCGAAAAGGCCGCCAACCTGGTCTTTCCGGGAAATGATCTTGTCTTTTCCGATGATTTTTTGCAGCTCGCTGATATTGATCCCCATGTTTACCCCCAGTTGAATAATTTTTTCTTCCCGGGCCGGTCCCGAGTTGCCGGGAACAGCTTAAATCTTTCCCAGCACCTTGATGACCGGGTAGGAATCCACCCCCGGGATGGCCAGTCTCCCCGATTGCATAATCATCTTCCTAACTTTTTCCGGACTCTTAACCAGGAAACTCTTCATCAGACTGGTCCGGAATGGTATCCTTTCAAATATTCTCCGCGTGATCCAGTTTTCCTTCCAGTTCCGGGTATAAAATTTGAAATCCTGGAGCGCCTTCTCCCGGTTTTCCACCGCCAGGGCGGCTATCTTCCCGGAGATGAGCGCCCCCGCGATCCCGAACAGGATCTGCGGGTCCATCATCCCCGCGAGTGTCCCGGCCAGAATCTTGTCTTCCGCGAAAAGCCGGGGGTTGCGCACGGAAGCCATCGGCACCTGGTTTTCGATATATACCCACTCTTTC
>JAPLJL010000314.1 GCA_026388615.1 Pseudomonadota bacterium
AAAAATCATTCTCGAACTGCACCGCCTGGCCCGGGGAGATATATGGGATGCCGGCCGTTATAAGGAAAAGGACGGGGATATTATCGAAAAATACCCGAATGGGAGTGAGCGTATCCGTTTTAAACCGGTACCAGCCGCAAAGACTTCAGAATATATGAAGGAATTGCTCGAATCCTGGGATCGTTCTCTGATAGAAAAGTGGGTTCATCCTTTGATTGCGCTGGCGGCTTTCAACCTGGACTTTCTCTCCATCCATCCTTTCCGGGATGGGAACGGCCGGGTTTCCCGGTTGCTTCTCCTGCTCCAATGTTATCACCTGGGCTACGAGGTCGGCCGGTATATCAGCATCGAGCGCATCATCGAGCAGAATAAGGACCGGTATTATGAAACCCTGGAAGCAAGCTCCCGGGGCTGGCATGAAGGCAAGCACGACCCCTGGCCGTATATCAACTATGCACTTTACCTTCTTAAGCTTGCCTGTCGGGAATTCGAGGAAAGAATCGGTCAAATAAAAAGCCCGCGTGGAGAAAAAACCGAACTGGTTTTTCGGGCCATCCGAAAGGCCCCGGAGGTTTTCCGAGTCGCGGATATTCAGAGGGATTGCCCGGGGGTGAGCATGGACATGATCAGGAAAGTGCTAAAAGATCTGAAAGCGAAAAAGAAAATTACCTGCCTTGGCCGCGGTCAAAATGCGGAGTGGAAAAAAACGGGGAAAACCATCAATTAGGTAATATCTAATTAAATAGGTAATGAAATAGGTAATGATTTGGTGACGCTATTCTAAATAATAAAATGTTCGAATAAACCCTCTTCATTGAAAACTATAATGTCCTCCGCCCCCAAACAAATACTCGATCTGATTGAACGCTTCGAGAAAAACTTCGAATCCTACAAGAGCCCGGCCTATAACGAAGAGCAACTCCGCTCCGAGTTCCTCGAACCCTTCTTCGAGGCCCTCGGCTGGGACATCTACAACAAGGACGGCCACGCCGAGGCATACAAGGACGTACTCCGCGAAGACGCGATCAAGGTGGGCTCGGCTACCAAGGCCCCGGATTACTGCTTCCGGATCGGTGGCGCCCGCAAGTTTTTCCTGGAGGCGAAGAAACCCGCCGTCAATATAGAGTCAGATCCCGCGCCCGCCTACCAGCTCCGCCGTTACGCTTGGAGCGCCGACCTGCCGATCTCACTCCTGACTGATTTCGAGGAATTCACGGTTTATGACTGCCGGGTGAGGCCGAGGCCGAGCGACAAGGCCAGCATGGCCCGAATCCTTTACCTGACCTACAAGGAATATGCCGAACGCTGGAGCGAGATTGCCTCAATTTTCGCTAAAGATGAGGTCCTCAAGGGATCCTTCGACCGTTTCGTTGAAGCCAAAAAGGGCAAGCGGGGCACTTCGGAGGTGGATAAGGAGTTCCTGGCCGAGATCGAGAAATGGCGGGAACTGCTGGCCAAGAACATCGCGATCAGAAACCCAAAATTATCCACCCGGGACCTGAACTATTCCGTCCAAAAAAATATTGACCGGATCATCTTCCTCCGAATGTGTGAAGACCGGGGAGTCGAGACTTACGGTCAGCTCCAGGCCCTTCTCAATGGCCAAAACATTTATGGGCGGCTTAAGGATATTTATTACATAGCCGATCAAAAATATAACTCCGGCCTCTTCCAGTTCCGTCTTGAGAGCGGCCGGGCCGAGGGGCCGGATGAGCTAACTCCTAAGCTCAAGATTGACGATAAGGTTCTGCAGGAAATAATTCAGGGTCTCTATTACCCCGAGAGCCCCTATGAATTCTCGGTTTTGGGATCTGAAATCCTTGGAAATATTTATGAACAATTTCTCGGTAAGGTAATTCGCCTGACCGCCGGGCACCAGGCCAAGGTCGAGGAAAAACCCGAGGTTCGGAAGGCCGGTGGGGTTTATTACACGCCGACTTACATCGTTGATTACATAGTTAAAA
>JAPLJL010000370.1 GCA_026388615.1 Pseudomonadota bacterium
CACGATTTGATCGATCTGGGCCAGCTCGCGGGCGAGACGGTCGCTCTGGACCCGGGGAAATTCAACCGGGAAATTCTCCGACCCGACTCCCCGGAGGGGGTGAGCACGGATCAGTTTCAAAGTGTCCTGCCAGACCCAGAGCCGGATCCGGTTGGAGCTGTACTGGGTCGAGAAAAGGGTTTTCAGATGGGTGAAGAGGGTTCGCTGGGAGGCGGTCTCGGGGATTTTCAGGAAGAGGCCGAGAGTGATCAGGACGAGCGCGAGGAGCAGGAACAAGTAGCGGCGCCGGAAAGGGCGGAGGAGGAGGAAAAAAGCGGGGAGGAGGGTGAGGAAGACCACGACCCAAGCGGCCCGGGAACGGGTGAGGATCAGGAAGGCAAACTGAAGGAGGAAGGAGAAAAAGGCGATCCCGCGGCGGGGGGCGGAAGCGCTCCCCAGGAGCCCGGCGGTGAGGGGGAGGGAGAGAATCAGGAACTGCGCGGCATGGTTGGCATGATCGAAGGTGCCGGTAACCATGGGCTCCCCATACTGGTCGGTGATGGTTTCCCAGAAGATCCCGGCGGATTGCAGGATGGCCAGGAGGGAAACGATCCCGGCGGAGACGGCCACGAGGAAGATCAGGGAATAAAAGTCCTCGATCCGGGTGAACCGGTTGGCCAGGAGCCAATAAACCGAGACCGCGCCCAGGAGGACCGCCCCTCCGTGCAAGACGAGATAAGGGTTGGGGGCAAAGAGCAGTGACAGCGCGGTCCAGAGCAGAAAAGCCCCGAGGAAAGGATGGAAGCGGTATTGGCGATAGGAAATGTTTCCCGCGGCCAGGCTCCGGATCAGCCAGACGGCCAGGCCGGAAAAGGAGAGCAACAGGAACAGGAATTCCTTTCCCAGCTCGAAGTTATAGAAATTTTGATAGGGAAGGGAAAATAAGGGCAGGAGGAAGAACAAGAGCGAAATTATTATTTTTTCCATCGATGAATTTCTAATGTCGAATTTCTAATTCCTAAATGACTGCCAAATCTTTCCTTGCCCTTTCCTCTCTCCTTGCCGGCCTGGACGGGGCAAGCTGGGGAAGAGGATTAAGGTGAGGGGGAAAATTTTAATTTGGACGGCAGTATTTGTCATTAATAATTAGAAATCCACCAAACCAAAGAATTCTATTTTAATCGATCGGATGTTTTCTCCTAAGCGCTTTTTGACCAGTCCGATAATTTCAACTATATATTACTAATATAACGTAGTAATACAGGTTAGTAATACAGGAGGGAACGGCAGGCATGATGGTAGGGGATGACTGGTATTCTCTGGGGCTGACTTCAATCGAACGGGAGGTGGAACGGATGATCCGTTCCTTCTTCTCTGAGTTTCGTGAAAGCCTGGCTCTGCAGCGGGGGCAGCCTTACCCTCTGGTGGATATCCATGAAACCAAGGATAAGATCCGGATCATGGTGGAAGTGTCCGGCCTGTCCGAGCAGGATATCGAACTGTACGTTTCCTCGGACATTGTCATTATCGAGGGGGAGAAGAAAGAGGCCGAGGCCAAGGGAGAGCGGCGCCGCTACGTCTGCGTGGAACGGGAAACCGGGCGCTTTCGCCGGGTAATTGAGATCCCGGGGGCGGTGGATACCGGGAAAATCGAGGCCTGGATGCAGGAGGGGCTGCTTTATCTCGAGCTCCCCAAGGTGGTGGACCGGCGGGTCCGGCGGCGCAAGATTCCCATCCGCGCCCAGGAGCAGACCGGACGGGGGCATTTATGAGCGAAAGCGAAGAGAAAATCATCGCCCCGGAAAAGGAGCTCGACAGCGAGGACTTGCGGATCCCGGAAGTCCTGCCGCTTCTCGCCGTCCGGGACGTGGTGGTTTTCCCTTACATGATCATTACCCTCTTCGTCGGCCGGGAGATCAGCATCCGCTCGGTGGATGAGGCCCTGGAAAAAAACCGCTTCATTTTCATCGCGGCCCAGAAAAGCCCCGCCGAAGAAGACCCCAATCCCAAGGACATCTTCCCGTTCGGAACCATCGCGCTGATCATGCGGATGCTGAAGCTGCCCGACGGCCGAGTCAAGGTCCTGATCCAGGGCCTGGAACGGGGCCGGATCAGCGAATACACCCAGGAAAAGCCCTTCCTCGCGGTCCGGGTGGAACGGGTCGCGGAGCTTCCCATTCCCGAGGTCAATCTCGAGCTGGAGGCCCGAATCCGGAATGTCCGGGAGCAGCTGGAAAAGATGGTTTCCCTGGGCCGGGTGGTGCCCCCGGATTTCATGATGGTGATCGAGAATATCAACGACGCCGGCCGGCTGGCCGACGTGGTGGCCGCCAACCTGAATCTCAAGATTGAGAACGCCCAGCATGTTCTGGAAACCATGGACCCGATCCAGCGGCTGACCTCCCTGAATGAGATCCTGGGCCGGGAACTCGAGCTCCTGACTATGCAGGCCAAGATCCAGTCCCAGGCCCGGGAAGGGATTACCAAGTCCCAGCGGGAATACTTCCTCCGGGAGCAGCTGAAGGCCATCCAGGGCGAGCTCGGGGAGCTGGACGAGCGGCTGACCGAAATGGAGGAACTCCGGAGCAAAATCAAGGCGGCCAAGATGCCCAAGGAGGTGGAAGAGGAGGCGGAAAAACAGCTGACCCGCCTGGAAAGGATGCACCAGGACGCCGCCGAAGCCACGGTGGTCCGGACCTACCTGGACTGGCTGATCGAGCTTCCCTGGGGCAAGCAGACCACGGATATCCTGGAACTCCCGAAAGCCCAGAAAGTCCTGGAGGAGGATCACTACGACCTGGAGCGGGTGAAGGAAAGGATTCTCGAATACCTGGGGGTGCGCAAGCTGAAAAAGGACATGCGCGGGCCCATCCTCTGTTTCGCCGGTCCCCCCGGGGTGGGGAAAACCTCCCTGGGCCGGTCCATCGCCCGGGCGATGGGGAGAAATTTCGTCCGGATCTCGCTTGGGGGCCTGCGGGACGAGGCCGAAATCCGCGGGCACCGCCGGACCTATATCGGGGCGCTCCCGGGCAAGATCATCCAGGGGATGAAGCAGGCCGGGTCGAACAACCCGATTTTCATGATGGACGAGGTGGACAAGCTCGGCCAGGATTTCCGCGGGGATCCTTCCTCGGCCCTACTGGAGATCCTGGACCCGGAACAGAATACCAATTTTACCGACCACTACCTGGGGGTGCCCTTCGATCTTTCCCGGGTTCTTTTTATTGCCACCGCCAACCTGCTCGACACGATCCACCCGACCCTCCGGGACCGGATGGAGATCATCACCATTTCCGGTTATACCGACGAGGACAAACTGAACATCGCCCGGAAATTCCTGATTCCCCGGCAGCTGGACGCCAACGGGCTGAAGGCCGAGCACCTGGAGATCTCGGATAAGGCGATGAAGAAGATTATCAGTGAGTACACCAAGGAGGCGGGCCTCCGCAACCTCGAACGCGAGATCGCCCGGGTCTGCCGCAAGGTGGCCCGGCGGGTGGCGGAAGGGGAGCCGGGGCCTTTTCACATTGACCCGCATTACGTGGAGAAACTGCTCGGGCCCCCGCACTTCCTGCCCGAGGAGGAAGCGGAGCAGGACTCGATCGGGGTGTCCACCGGGCTGGCCTGGACGGAGAACGGCGGGGATATCATCCGGGTGGAAGCCACGATCATGAAAGGCCGGGGCGAGCTGATCCTGACCGGGCACCTGGGCGAGGTGATGAAGGAATCCGCCCGGGCGGCTCTTTCTTACGCCCGGAGCCGGGCCGACCGGTTCGGGCTGAACGGAAATTTTTACCGGGAGAGCGATATTCACATCCACGTCCCCGCCGGAGCCACCCCCAAAGACGGCCCCTCGGCCGGGATCACGATGGCGGTGGCCCTGGTTTCGGCCCTGACCAGGATTCCGGTGAGACGGGAAGTGGCCATGACCGGGGAAATCACCCTCCGGGGCCAGGTCCTGCCGATCGGGGGCCTGAAGGAAAAAGCCCTGGCGGCGGCGCGGAACAAGATCCGGGAGGTCATCATTCCCGCCCAGAATCTCAAGGACCTGGTCGAGATTCCCAAGTACGTGAAGAGACATCTGAAATTTCTCCCGGTCCATAACGTTGACGAGGTGATCGCCATCGCTCTGCGGGGAAAGATCCCCGCCGGTTCCTCCCGGACCAGGAATTCCTCCAAAAATAATTCCAGCGGTAATGTCCAAAAAATTGCGCGAGTTCGGCGAGCTCGCAATCGTTGACTCGATCCGGAAAAGATTCCGGGATTTTCGTCCCCGGGCCCTGCGAGGGATCGGGGACGATGCCGCGGTCATTATTCCGTCCCCGGGTTCCCGGTGGCTGGTGACCACCGATCTCCTGATCGAGAAGGTACACTTCGACCTGGCTTTCACCCCTCCCCGGGACCTGGGATTCAAATCCCTCACGGTGAATTTAAGCGATATCGCGGCGATGGGGGGCGTGCCCCGTTACGCTTTCCTGGGGCTCGGTCTTCCCGCCGGGCTTTCCCGGGATTTCCTTAACGAATTTTTTGCGGGGTGGGCCCGGGCGGCCCGGAGATATGAAACCAACCTCGCCGGGGGAGATCTTTCCCGCGCCCCGGCGGTATTTATCGCGGTGACGGTGATGGGCGAGACCCTGCCATCCGGTTTTATCGGGCGGGACGGGGCCCGGCCCGGAGACGGGGTTTTCGTCTCGGGTTATCCCGGGGAATCGGCCCTGGGCTGGGAATATTTGAGCCGGGGCAAACGCCGGGACCCGGCGGGCCGGCGCTGGATCCGGAAGCACCTGGTCCCCGAGCCGCGCCTCTGGCTGGGCCAGGAATTGTCCCGCCGGAAGCTCGCCCACTCCCTGATGGATCTGTCCGACGGCCTGGTCCTGGATCTCCAGCGCCTGGCCCGGGAAAGCGGGGTCGCCATCGAAATCGAGGCCGGACGGATCAAGCTCCCGGCCGGTTTTGCCGCCTCGGCCCGGAAGGTCGGGCGGGACCCGCTCCGGCTGGCCCTGACCGGGGGGGAGGATTACGAGCTGATTTTCACCGCGCCTCGGGGGAAATGGAGCGAATTGGAAAAGCTGTCCCGAAGTCTGAAGCTTCCGCTCCAGCGGATCGGAATCGTAAAAGCAGGAAAACCGGGAGTGACGGTAAAGGACCTCCTGGGGAAAATCATGACATTACCCGAGGGGGGATATGAACATTTTATCGAGGATTATTGACGAAGTACGAATGACGATTGACGAGTGAAAACCGGAGAAACCAGAAAAATATTGAAAAAAACATCGGGCAAATTCATCACGTTCGAAGGGATCGAGGGGTGCGGGAAATCCACCCAGACCCGTCTCCTCGCGGATTATCTTTCCGGCCGGGGCCTATAGGTCCTGGTTACCCGCGAGCCG
>JAPLJL010000232.1 GCA_026388615.1 Pseudomonadota bacterium
GCTTCTCCTTTCTCAGTATTATTTATCAAAGGGATATAGCAGCAATTATATTTTTGCCAAGGTTATCGAGGCAGAGCTGGATAAACTCCATAAACTGAAGGCTTTTCACCAGGAAGTCGAAAATCGGTCAGGTAAATCCTGGGAGAATATCCAGTCCAATCCGAATTTTTACCGGAAGCATCTCTATGGGGCC
Source organism: Pseudomonadota bacterium (assembly GCA_026388615.1). Taxonomy (GTDB): domain Bacteria; phylum Desulfobacterota; class JAPLJL01; order JAPLJL01; family JAPLJL01; genus JAPLJL01. The sequence goes on from JAPLJL010000232.1 coordinate 194, forward strand.
GTTTGCGGAATTGCTCCGGAGCTGTTTTCAACGTCGGATGAGGTTGCAGAAGCCCTGCGCAACGCCGAAAAAGGTGAAATCTTCAACATTGAATTTTTGATCCGAACAATCATTACGGATACAAAAGAACAGGAAAAAAAAACGGGGAAACCCGCACGGGTCTTTTTTATTCTGGATGAATCCGGGCAATGGATTGAAGATCAGCATGGACGGCTGGCTCAATTACAGGCCCTGGTGGAGGAGGCAGCCATTCAAGGCCAGGGAAAGATCTGGCTTCTGGTGACCACCCAGGAGGACATGGGGTCTGTCTCTAAGAACGCCCATGCTTTGGACAGCGATTTCAAGAAGATTGAAGGACGTTTTCGCTTTAAATTCGGTTTGACAACAGAAAACATTGAGCTCGTTCTGGAAGATCGTATTTTCAAAAAAACACTGAACGGGAAAAAGGAAGTGGCGGCGATTTATCAGGACAACGCAGGCGTCATTCGTGGTATGGGAGAACTGGCGAATGTCTCTCAGAACCTTCCCCAATGCAGCAGTGAGAACTTTGTAAAATTTTACCCCTTCTTTCCCTATCAGATCCACCTGATTCCCGAAATCGTGAAAGCCCTTCGCTCCAAAGGGGGACGATCCGATTCGCTTTCCGGCTCCACACGAACATTGCTGGCCATCACCCAGGATGTTATCCGCGCTGGCCGCAGAAATTACCTTCAGGCGCCCGTAGGGGAAACGGTATCTTTTGACGAAATCTACTATAACTTGCTCCAGGAAGGGGAAATATCGGCGGACATCCGTCGTGAAATCTCGAAGATCCGTAGCGTCGTACCTGGCGCGACCGATCTTACTCCCAAACTTGCGGAAGTTCTATTCCTAACCGGGGAATTGACCTATCTCCCGAAGACGGCGGATAACCTTGCCCGACTTCTGGTTGCCGACACCTCACAGGACCTGGCGACCCTCCAACCCGCCATCGAAGCAGAACTTGAAAAGCTGAAAAAAGCAAAGCTGGTCACTAAAATCGGTGACGAATGGGAATTTCTGACGGGGGAGCGGCGGACATTTGAAGAAGCTGTGGATACGATCGCTACACAACTGAAGTTTCAGGACCGGGAAGAGGGGTTAAACAAACTCATCAGCACGCACATTCTCGGTTTCGATACGATCCCCTTTAAGGGACACGATTTTCAGGTACGCCTGTCTTTTGACAATAAGACTCTTGTTAAGAATGGACATGTCGATATCCGGATCATTTCTCCTTTTGGTCTCTATTCAGGAAAAACCATCAGTGATTACGAAAACGAAAGCCTTAAACCTGAGAATCACCAGACGATTTATATCTTTTGCG
>JAPLJL010000293.1 GCA_026388615.1 Pseudomonadota bacterium
AGGATCGCGATGTACCTGCAGGGAGTAAACAGCATTTTCGACATTGTCTGGGCCCACGGGGTGACCTACGGGGAAATGCATCACCAGGACGAGGTGGAGTTTTCCAAGTATAACTTCGAAGAGGCGGACGGCGGGAAACTACAGGAGCTTTTCAAGATCTTCGAATCTGAGGGCAAATCCCTGTTGGAAAAGGGCCTGGCGCTTCCGGCCTACGACCACTGCCTGAAGTGCTCGCACGTCTTTAATATCCTGAACGCCCGCGGCGTGATCAGCATCGCCGAGCGGGCCTCCTATATCGGCAGGGTGCGCGATCTTGCCCGGCGTTCGGCCGAGCTTTATCTGCAGGGCCGCGAGACCCGGGGCTTCCCCCTGCTTCGCAAATAACCAATAAAAATAATTTCCCCTCCCTTGAGGGGAGGGGATTGAGGGGAGGGTGAAAGATAATTGAACCCCACATATTTATGGAAGTTTATTTAAAGAGCCCGATGAATCGGGCAACTACGGAGTATTTATAAACACGACCAGAAAATCCCGAGCTTTTCAACTCGGGGATGAATGGCCGCCCGGAGCGAAGCGGAGGCCATTCGCCTGCGAAGCAGGCAGAACGTTTGAAGCCCCGGCCTTTAGGCCGGGGAGAATTCACTATTTTGTAGTTTGCCGATTTATCGGCAGGGTTGGCATCGCCCGCGCCCGGGCCAATTCGCAGGATGGCCAGTAGGGCTTCTCAACCTCGTTCGATAAAATCAGGGACATCCCCGGGCAGAGAGAACAGAATCCCAGGTCGCGGCAGGAAAGACATTCCGGAACCCGCGCCATCGTCATTTCCCTGATTTCCCGGAGCACCGGGGATTTCCTCCAGATCTCCGCAAACTTCTTTTTTCTCAAATCGCCGGCTTCCCGGCGGATCTGAACGCAGGGATAAACCTTGCCTACAGGAGAAATCGCCAGGGAGTTTTTCCCGGCCGAGCAGATCGGGTCACCCGGTTTACGCCCGGGATTGGGGGTAAGGTCCGGACAGGATCCGGAATCGTATTCCCGCGACAAGCCGGCCCGGATCTCCCGGGTTTTAAGCTGAAGTTCTAATGGGGCGGGGTTGCCGTCGTCGCGAGGGGAAAGGACATAGGAAAATTGAATGAGAACATCCAGATCCCGGGCCAGGTCCCGCAGCGGTTTGACCTCTTTCTGATTAAGCGTCATGACCGGTGTTTTCAGATTAACCTTGATCCCCTCATTTTTCAGCAACTTGATCGCTTCTAAGGTTTTCTCGAATGATCCTCTAATCCCGGTGATCAGGTCGTGAATGCCGGGATCAGCGGCGTAGACGCTGATTTCAACTTCGAAAGGGCTCAGGCGGGAAAGTTTTTTTACGGTTTCCCGGGTGATCAGTGTCCCGTTGGTAAAGACGCGAAAGGCGAAGCGTTGATCGCGGGCGATTTTGAGCAGTTCCAGGAAGTTCGGATAGAGCAGGGTTTCTCCTCCGGTAAAAGTTAAAAATAGTGTTCCGGATTCGGCCAGCTGGGTAAAAATATTTGTCCATTCCTTCACGGTGAGTGAGGATTTTTGAGAAGGGGATTTGGGGTGAAGCTGGGCGGGCAGGAGGTAACAGTGCCGGCAGTTCTGATTGCATCGGTAAGTCAGTTCGACCAATGCCGAGATGGGTGTCAGCCGCAGCGCGGCCTCGTTCATTACTTTTTCGTAACCGGGCATGATTAAAAAAAGGTCAAGGGTAAAAGGTCAAAGGTGAAAGGTGAAAAGTACCCAGACTTCGCAAAAGCTACGTCGGGCTCACAGAATTCGGTAGCCGCAGGCTTTAGCCTGCGAAAATAATTAGCAAAAAGAAAATCCGACAATGCCAAATCAGGAATTTGTTTTTTGCCAGGAAATTAGCCCACGATCCGCGAGTCCTTCAAAAAGCTCCAGGAGATCATTTTCAGATTCGGAGATGTTGGACTGGTATTCAATGGAAAGGGCCTGGGCGATTTTATTAATGTTGTTTTTCCCGTCAATTTTCTGCCAGGCAAAAGCTCCGGTGTGGTTTAAAACGTAGATCATCTTGTTTTCGGGGTTAACCAGCACCGCTTCCCCCTCGATGATTCGGAAGGCGATTCCCGGAATAATTTTCGGGACTGAGTTTAGGTCGGGTCCGTTTTTCTTCATCGAAATAAGTTTAAAGGATAATATTATGGATCGGAAGGGTTGAAAATATAACGTTGGTGTCAGTGCCGGGGAGTGGGATAGCGGAATAAAGAGCCGGGGTAGTAGAATTACCCTGGAGGATACCAGTGCCAAGTTCTGACCTAAATTTTGAAGTCGGGCCGATCCGGCCGCCGAGTGAGGCCCAAAGCCTCCTGATCCGGGCCACACGAAACTGCCCGTGGAACCGCTGCCATTTCTGCCCGGTCTACAAGGGCGAAAAATTCAGCCTCCGGACCGTGGAGGAAATAAAAAAAGACATCCTGACCGCCAAGGAAATCGCCGACGAAATCCGGGCGATGTCCTGGAAGGGGGGACTCGGCGACCGGCCCCAGGAGGCCGCGGCCCTGGCCTACCGGAACGCGCCGAATGATTCTTACCGCCAGGTGGCTCTCTGGCTTTATTTCGGGGGAGAATCAGCTTTCCTGCAGGATGCCAATACCCTGGTGATGAGAACGCCGGAGTTGGTCGAGGTCCTGAAATTCCTCCGCCAAACCTTTCCGGATCTCAAGCGGGTGACGATTTACGCCCGTTCGCACACCGCTGCCCGGAAAAAACCGGAGGAATACCGGGAGCTGAACCGTGCCGGCCTGGATCGGGTCCACATCGGGCTCGAGACCGGATACGACCCGCTGCTTGAATACATCGAGAAAGGATGCACCGCGGAGGAAGAGATCAGGGGAGGGAAAATGATCCGGGAGTCCGGAATCGAGCTTTCGGAATATGTCATGCCGGGCCTGGGGGGGAAGAAATGGTCCCGGGAGCACGCCGAGGCGACGGCCGCGGTCCTGAACGAAATCGATCCCCATTTTATCAGGATCAGGTCCTTGATCGTTCCACCCGGCGCCCGGCTCGCGGAAAAGCTGGAGAGCGGGGAATTTTCGACGCTCGATGAGGACGACGTGGTCAGGGAGATTCAGACCTTTATTTCCAGGCTCGAATGCCATGCGCGGGTGACCAGCGACCACATCATGAATCTGCTCGAGGAGGTGGAGGGCAAACTGCCGGAGGACAAGCCCAGGATGCTCGCGGCCCTGGAGCGCTATCTGGGGCTTGATTCCGAGGATAAACTGATTTTCCGGGTGGGGAGAAGGCTGGCGGCGGCGGGGGGCTCGGTTTTCCGCAATCTGGATGATCTTGATGATTCCGATAAACGCCAGAACATCGAGGAGCTTCTCGAACGGTTGAACATCCACAGCTCCGAGGACCTGGATGAGGCGATCAACAAGATCCGGGAGCAATTCATATAAGGCAATGACGATTGACGAATGACGATTGACGAATGAAATCCAAAACATATGGTTCAAGATTCAGGGTTGACTGGCACTGACACCCTGGCCGGCTTCGCCCGTCTCCCTGGCCGAGCGCTCCCTGGCCGATACGAGCTGTCGGCTCGGGCAGGCGGGCAAGGCGGGCAGGCTGACACCGACACTGACACTGACCCAGATATCACATCGATATTGACAAAGTAGGATGATATTCCATAATTGTACTACGATTGTAGTATCGATGATGTTTGCGTAACCAGGGGGAAATTATATGGACGAAGTAAAGATATCTCCGAAATATCAAGTAGTTATCCCGAAGGAAGTGCGCAAGTCTCTTAACTTGCATCCAGGACAGAAAATGGTGGCTATCGTTAAAGACGGTGTTATCCATTTGATCCCCAACCGGGACATTACTGAGCTGAGAGGGTTTTTAAAGGGAATGAATTCCAAAGGGATTCGCGAGCAGGAGGACCGGCTGTGATTCTGGTCGACTCTTTCGGGTGGATAGAATATTTCCTGGACGGACCTCTGGCCGGACGATACGCTAAATACCTGGAAAAACCCGCCCAGGTCTTGACCCCGGCGGTAGTCATCTACGAGGTTTATAAAAAAATCAAGCGGGAGCGGGGGGAGAGGGGCGCCCTGGAAGCGGTGGCTCAGATGCGGAACACCAGGATTGTCTCATTCAGTGAAAGGATCGCGTTGAGCGCCGCCGATTTCAGCTTGCAATCCGGTTTGCCGATGGCGGACGCGATGGTTTATGCCACCGCCATGAGTGAGGGATGCCAAATAGTTTCTTCCGATCCCCACTTTAAAAATCTTCCGGGGGTGATTTTCCTGGCGGGTCCGCGGGGATAACAGCCAGGGAGCGTTAAAGAATCTCAGGAATGGAATTTAATTTTCAAAACCCGACCAGGATAGTCTTCGGCTGGGGAGCTCTCGCCCAGCTCCGGAAGACTGCGGACAGCTTCGGACCGGGACGGATCCTGCTGGTGACCGGGAAGACCGCGATGCGGAAATCCGGGGTGACCGGGAAAATCATTTCGGAACTGGGCTCCGAAAGGGTGGCTGTCTTCGACCAGGTCGAGCCCAACCCGTCCGCCGCGATCGTGGACCGGGGCGTGGAGGTTTGCCGGAACGAGAAATGCGGTTTAATCGTCGGCCTGGGGGGCGGAAGTTCTCTCGACGCCGCCAAAGCGATGGCGGTTTTGGTCAATAACCCGGGCCGGGCCGGGGAATATCTGGAAGGAAAAGAGCTGAAGCATCCGGGCCTGCCCTTAATCGCCATTCCCACCACTTCCGGTTCCGGAAGCGAGGTTACCCCGTATTCGATCCTGACCATTCCGGAAAAACGCCTGAAGTTTTCCCTGCGGCATCCGATCCTGTATCCCCGGATCGCGATTATTGATCCGCTTTTAACCGTCAGCCTTTCACCCCGGCAGACTGCGGCCACCGGACTCGATGTGCTGGCCCACGCCCTGGAATCTCTCTGGTCGAAGAATCACCAGCCCCTGGCGGCGCTTTTCTCCGAGCGCGCCATCGAGCTCATCTTTCAGCACCTGGTCCGGGCTTACCGGACCGGGGACGACCAGGCCGCCCGGATCGGGATGTCGGAGGCCGGCATGCTGGGAGGATTGGCCATCAGCCAGACCGGCACCACCGCCATTCATCCCGCTTCCTATCCGCTTACTTTTGACTTTGGTTTAGAGCACGGCCTGGCCTGCGCCATTTTCATCCCGTCTTTTTTCCGGATCAACCGGCCGGTAATCGGGGATCGCCTGGCCCGGCTCCTGCGGATCCTGGACCTGAAGAACCTGGAAAGCCTGGAGGAAAAGATTCAAACCTTGATGCGGGAGGTCGAGGCCCCGATCTGCCTCCGGGAAATCGGGGTGAAAGAGAAGGATCTCCCCCTCCTGGCGGAAAGGGGAATCGGGAAGAGCACGGGTTTGAACCCGGTTGAGTTCCAACGGGAA
>JAPLJL010000158.1 GCA_026388615.1 Pseudomonadota bacterium
GAGAACCTTCCCCCCCTACCCTCCGGGCTCGCTTCCAGCCCCGCTTCCAGCCCGTAGGGCTTACAGGCCGGAGGGTAGGGCTTACAGGCCGGAGGGTAGGCCATTCACTACGGGCCGGAAGCCGGGCTTGAGTAAACCCAAAGAAACTGAGATTGCTTCGCCCTTCGACTCCGCTCAGGGCTCGCAATGACAAAAGTGAACGGTTGCCTGTTCTTCCTTCCTTTCGCCCCTCACGCCTTACGCTTTACGTTTCAATGCTGCTTACTCCTTATTGGCTATTTATTTTTAGCTCCCGATCCAGAATCTTCTCCAGACCCGCGAGTTCCGGGAAGAGGGGGAACCAGCGGCGGGCCCTCCGGAGGACGCCCGGGATGAAGGGAAGAAACTTGGGGTTGTCTTTCACCCGCTTGATATAGGCGAACCGGCCGGCCGCTTTTAGGCCCCGCTGAACCCCAGCCAGGTAAAACATCCGGCGGAAGTGTGCGTGCTCGTCCGGCTTTCCCCCCGCCCTTTCCCAGGCGGAAAGGTAATAATCGAGGAGTTCCTCGACCAGTTCGGGGGGGAAATCCACGTAGGCGTCGAATAGGAACGAAGCCAGGTCATACTGGCGGAGGGCCTGAAGGGCGTCCTGGAAGTCGATGATCTTGATCCCGCCGTCCTGGACCAGGAGATTCCGGCTGTGATAATCCCGGTGGCAGAAATACCCCGGTTCCTCCGCGAGCTCCCGGGCGAGTTTCCGGAACCCCCGCGCGAGTTCGGAGGCCTCGGGCAGCCCGGGGGGCAGGAGTTCCTCCCGGAAGTGCTGGAACTCCCACTCGTAAAGACCGGCGTCGAATCGGCGGTGGAAGGCCAGGCAGTCCGGGTCGGGCCGGCGCGCGGCCCGGAGTTGGAGTTCAACCAGAAGCTCGAGCGCCTGGCAAAACCGGTCCCGTTCCGCCCGCGGGCCGGCCGGGAGGGCCAGATCGTAGAGCAGGGTATCGCCCAGGTCTTCGAGATAAATAATCCCCCGTTCGCGATCGTGATAAACGACCCGGGGGACCGGCAGTCCCAGTTTTTCCAGGTAGCGCTGGATATTGAGAAAGGGAATTTCTTCGGTGGGTTTTTCCCCGGCGGTGACCTCCTCGACCGGCTGGCGGTGGGGGTCGGCGTCGGCCAGCACCATCAGGATCAGGGATTTCGCCCCCGCCCCGGAAACCCGGTAGTACCTCCGGTTGGAGGCGTCCCCGGGCAGACGGATGGCCTCGGGATTTTCCGGAAGCCTGATCCCCTCCGGCAGGGCCCGGAAGGCCGCGGGGAAAAACCCCGCCTCCCGCGCCTGGTCCTGGGATCGGCTGCCGTTTTCCATCAGACTTCGAACGGTTCCCGGATCACGATCATCTGCCCGCGTTCCGCTCCCAGGGAAAGGAGCAGCACCGGGACCCCGGTCAGCTCCTCCACCCGCGCGAGATAGCGCCGGACCGCCGGCGGGAGGTCGGAAAACCGGCGCACCGCGCCCAGGTCCTCCCGCCAGCCCGGGAGATCCTCGTATTCCGGCTGGCACTCGGAAAGGATTTTCAGGTCCGCCGGGAACTCGGTGATCCGCTCCCCCCGGTAGCGGTAGGCCACCGCCAGGCGGACCGGGTCCAGCCCGGAAAGAACATCAATCTTGGTCAGGGCCAGCCCGCCGAGGCCGTTCAGCCGGCTGGCGTAGTTCAGGGCCACCAGGTCCAACCAGCCCGTCCGCCGCCGCCGGCCGGTAGTGGCGCCGAACTCCCCGCCCGCCTCCACCAGCCGTTCCCCGATCCGGTCGGAGAGCTCGGTGGGAAAGGGGCCGGAGCCGACCCGGGTGGTGTAGGCCTTGGTCACCCCCACCATCAGGAGGGGGAGCCGGCCGAAGCCCAGGCCCGACCCGGAAAAGATGTTCCCGGAGGTGGTCACCGACGAGGTGACAAACGGATAGGTTCCGTGATCGAGATCGAGCATACTCCCCTGGGCTCCCTCGAAGAGAATTCGGCTGCCTTTCTTGATTTCCTGGTCCAGGATCAGGGAGGTGTCCGCGATCAGGCCCCGGAGTTTCCGCCCGAAATCCAGGAAGGGCTCAAGGATCTCGGCCAGGGTGAAGCCTTTCCCCCCCAGGACCTTTTCAATGTAGGCGTTGTTTTCCGCCAGGTTATCAGCGAGCTTCTTTTTAAATTCCTCCGGATCGAGCAGGTCCCCCACCCGGAGCCCGGACCGCCGGGCCTTGTCCTCGTAGGCGGGACCAATGCCCCGGCCGGTGGTCCCGATTTTCGCCGCCCCCCGGCGCTCCTCCCGGAGCCCGTCGATCCGCTCGTGGTAGGGCATGATCAGGTGGGCCCGGTCGCTGAGGCGGATCCGGTCTTCGTTCTCCAGGAAGCCCGTGCTCTTCAGGCGGGCGATCTCCTCGACCAGGA
>JAPLJL010000363.1 GCA_026388615.1 Pseudomonadota bacterium
CTCGTCACTTGTTTCAGAATCACTATCGCGAAGGGCGCGCTCGTATGAATCTCGGAGTGGTAACTGGGGCGGCGGGATTCATCGGGTCGAATGTCGTCCGCGTTTTGCTGGAAGAGGGGGTGGAGGTCAGAGGAATGATCCTGCCGGGAGAGAACCAGCGCAACCTTGCCGGACTCGAGATTGAAAAGGTCGAAGGCGATGTGCTGGACCCCTCGAGCCTGGACCGGGCCCTGAATGGCTGTGACACCCTTTTCCACCTGGCGGCGATTTACCAGATCTGGCTCAAGGACCGGAGCCGGTTCTTCAAGGTCAATCTCCAGGGTTCCCGGAACATGCTCTGGGCGGCCAAACGCTCGGGGGTCGAAAAAATTGTCTACACCAGCTCGATTGCGGCCATCGGGATCCAGTCGGGCAAGGCCCTCTCCAACGAAGAGACGGAATTCAACCAGTATGACCTGGCGAACGATTATATCCTGACCAAGTATCTTTCCCAGGAGGAAGCCCTGACCTTTGCCCGGGAGGGCCTGCCCCTGGTGGTGGTCAACCCGGCGTTTCCCTTCGGGGAGGGCGATGTGGTTCCTACTCCCACGGGCAAGATGATCGTGGAAACCGCGAACCGGGCCACCCCGGTGTTTTTCAAGGGCGGGATGAACATTGTCGATGTTAAGGATGTCGCCCGAGGGCATGTCCTCGCGGCCAGAAAAGGGGAGGTGGGAGAGAAATATATTCTCGGCAATGAGAATTTTTCGATTAAAAGATTTTTAAGGCTGGTGGCCAAGCTGGCCGGGGTGAGACCTCCTGCCCTGTATATGCCGGTCGGGATGGCCCGCGCCATCGGCTACATCATGGAGAGACAGGCAAAAGCCAAGGGCAAGCCCCCTCTGACCACTTCCAAGGAGGTTCCCTATGCGGCCCAGTACCTTTATTTCGATGTGACCAAGGCGAGGGAGAAACTCGGGCTGGTTTCCACGCCGATCGAGGAATCCCTGCGCCGCTCGATCGGATGGTTTCGGAAGGAAGGATATATTAAAAAATAGCAGGGTGCAGGGAGCAAAGCGCAAAGGGTTAAAAGCCGATTTTGACTTTTTAAAAATCGGGGTTTAAGGTAGTTGCCATCGTTTTCCTTAAAGTTGAGGAAGATTAATAAGGAGATAATTAATGGTTGAAAAAGTCGGGTTTGATAACGGGAAATATCTCCGGGAGCAAACCGCCGCGATTCAGGAAAGGGTTAAGATGTTCAACAACAAGCTCTACCTGGAATTCGGCGGAAAGATCATTTTCGATATGCACGCCTCCCGGGTCCTGCCGGGTTTCGATCCCAACGTGAAAATGAAGCTGCTGCAGAGGCTCAAGGACCAGGCGGACATCCTCCTCTGCATTTACTCCGGGGATATTGAGAGGAAGAAGGTCAGGGCGGATTTTGGCATCACCTACGATTCAGACGCCCTTAAGCTGATTGACGATCTTCGGGAGTGGGAGATCGAGGTGGCCGGGGTGGTGATCACCCGCTTCGAGGGCCAGCCTTCCACCATGATTTTTAAGAACAAGCTGGAACGCCGGGGAGTCAAGGTTTATACGCACCGCTTTACCAAGGGCTATCCCACCGATGTGAATACGATCGTAAGCGATGAAGGCTACGGAGCGAACGAATACATCGAAACGAAAAAACCCCTGGTAGTGGTAACCGGACCGGGGCCGGGCAGCGGCAAGCTGGCCACCTGCCTCTCCCAGCTCTACCACGATTACAAGCGGGGAAAAAAATCCGGCTACTCCAAATTTGAAACCTTTCCCATCTGGAACCTGCCCCTGAAGCACCCGGTAAACGTGGCCTACGAGGCCGCCACGGTGGACCTCAAGGATTTCAATCTGATTGATCCCTTTCATCTCGAGGCCTACCAGAAAACGGCGGTCAACTATAACCGCGACGTGGAGGTTTTCCCGGTCCTGAGGCGGATTCTCGAGAAGATCACCGGGGCGGAATCGATCTATAAATCCCCCACCGACATGGGCGTTAATCGTGCCGGTTTCGGGATTGTTGACGATGAAATCGTGTGCCGGGCGGCCCGGCAGGAGATTATTCGAAGGTATTTCCGTTACTCCTGCGAATATGCCCTGGGGTTTGTGGACAAGGAGGCGGAACAGAGGGCCGAGCTCCTGATGTCCGAGCTCAAGCTCAAGCCCGAGGACCGGAAGGCGGTGGTACCGGCGAGGAAGGCGGCCGAAGAGGCCCGGCAGAAGGGCAAGGGGAATGAGGATATTTTCTGCGGCGCGGCGATTGAGTTGAAAGACGGGTCGATCGTTACCGGCGAGAATTCACCCCTCATGCACGCCGCTTCCAGCCTGATCCTGAACACGATTAAAAAAATGGCGGAAATC
>JAPLJL010000165.1 GCA_026388615.1 Pseudomonadota bacterium
TCATCTGAACCCGAAACCAGAAACTCGAAACTAGAAACCTGAATTTTGTTATCACCATGGATAAGATTGACGCCCGAATACTTAACCTGATCCAATCCGGATTCCCGCTCGTGAAGGAACCCTACTGCGAATTGGCGGAACAGGCGGGGATTCCGGAGCGGGACCTGATCGGCCGGATCAAAAACCTGAAAAAAAAGAGGATTATCCGGCGAATCGGAGGGGTTTTGAATTCGAAAAAACTGGGCTACCCCGGGGTTCTGGTCGCGGCCCGGGTTCCGGTTCCGGGCCTGGAACGCCTCGCCCGAATGGTCCAAAAGCATCCGGGTGTAACTCATTGCTATGAAAGAAAGGGCGAATTCAATTTCTGGTTTACCCTGCAGGCCAAAAGCCGGCGAAATCTGGAGACAATAATCCAGGGACTGGAAAAAGACAGCGGGATAAAATTTATCTGTTTACCTTCCCGGAAAAGGTTTAAAATCAACTTTCAGGTTAAATTTTGACGGGGGTGCCGATTTGGTATATAAAGTGGTGGAAGTAGCACCGGTAACAGACGAAGAATTGGAGAAAACCCTGAACCGATGGACGGGGGAAGGTTACCATTTCGTGGGGATCCAGTTCGCCATGCGTGAATCCTCTCCGCGCCCGGCAAACTGGATCGGGTTTTCGGCTTCATCGCCCCGTTGCTCGGGATGACTTACATATTAATCAGTGACGGCCTCTCTCAGGGGAGAAGCCTGGGGAAAAAACTTGTCGGGCTCCAGGTGGTGATTGAAAGGGATGTGTTGCTCCCCTGCAATTTCAAACATTCCACCCTCCGCAATCTTCCCATCGGGGTGGTGGTTTTATTTTTAGTCATACCTTTCTGGGGGTGGGTCTTGTTTTTCACCCTGGGGTTGGCGATTCTGGGCGTGGAAGCATACCAAATCTATCAGGATCCCAGCGGGTTGAGACTGGGTGATCTGATCGCGGAAACCAGAGTTTTGGAAAAGAAAAACCCGGGTTGAACTTGGATCAGCTGCTGCCAATTATTCTCCTTACCTGTTTTGGATTATTTTTCTTTCTTTCCTGGTCCGGGGTTGAAGTTTTTTCCCGGGGATTCAAAAAATACGAAGAGCGGTATCTGGCCCGCACCGCCGGGGTTCTGGACGAGATGTTCCTCCCCTTTAACCCCGAACAGATTTTCTACCTGAACATCATTTCCGTCGTGGTCCTGGCTCTGGTCTTTTTCCTGCTGACCCGGAGCCTGTTCCTGGGACTGCTTTTCGGGGTCCTCGGGTATTTCCTGCCTCGGTTGATTTTTTTCTGGGCCAAGCGTCAGAGAAAGGCCCGGCTGGAAGAACAGCTGGTGGACGCGATCGACGCGGTGGCCAATTCCCTGAAGGCGGGTTTCAGCCTGGTCCAGGCCCTGGAACTGCTTTCCCGGGAAGGTTCCCCTCCCATTTCCCAGGAGATCGCCCTGGTGGTCCGGGAAGCGGTCCTCGGGGTCAACTTCGAGGACGCTTTGAAAAATCTGGGGGAAAGGACGAAGAGCGAGGACTTTGACCTGGTGATCACCGCCGTCCTGATCGCCCGGGGGGTAGGAGGAAACCTGGCCGAGACTTTTACCCGTTTGGCGGCTACCATCCGGCAGCGGAATATCATCCGGGGGAAGATCAAATCCCTGACCGCCCAGGGAAAAATGCAGGGGATAGTCATCGGTTCATTGCCGGTGGTTTTAGCCCTGGCCCTGTACCTGATCGAGCCGAACATGGTTCTGATTCTCTTCCGGGAGCCCCTGGGCTGGGCCATCCTGACGGCGGTCCTTTTTTGCGAGGGAATCGGGGCGTTTTTCATCTGGAGGATAATCACCATTGATGTCTAAATGGCTCTTTATCACCGGGATCTCGCTGCTGCTTTTCGGGACCCTTTTTTTCCTGGCGCGGGGGCTCTGGCCCTCCCGGGTGGAAGGGCCGAAACTCCCCGGGGCGCTGATCTCGGAACGGGAACGGCTGCTCGGGTCCTCGCCGGCCTATCGGGTTTTTGTCCGTCTGGCCGGCTACCTTTCCGGCTGGATTCCGGAATCCCGCTGGCAAAATTATTTTGCCGGGGTCCGGAAGAGATTGGTTTCCGCCGGTTCGCCCCTGGCCCTGGCCCCTCCGGAATTTCTGGCCCTGAAGGTTATGGGTGCTTTCGCCGGATTGGTCATCGGGCTCCTGCTGGGTTGCCTGTGGCCGATGGGAATCTGGATCCTGGCCGCCGGTATTTTCGGGTTCATGTATCCCGATATCTGGCTGCGGGACCAACGCCTGAAGCGCCAGCGCAGGATCCTGAAGGAAATGCCGTATCAGCTTGATTTGCTGACCCTCTCCGTCGAGGCCGGTCTGGATTTTTCCAGCGGATTGGAACGGATAATCGCCAAGGCGAGTCCGGGTCCGCTCCGGGATGAATTTTTCCTGACCCTGCAGGAAATGAAAATGGGAAGAAGCCGGCTGGACTCACTCAAGGGCCTGGCGGGAAGGATAAGCATTCCGGATATCAATACCATGATTTCCTCGCTGATCCAGGCGGAAGAAATGGGCTCCGGCCTGGGGCCGACCTTGCGGGTCCAGTCCGATCAGTTTCGGAGCAAGCGTTTTCAGCGGGCGGAGAAACTGGCGATGGAAGCCCCGGTCAAGATGATCTTTCCCCTGCTTTTTATCTTTATCTGCGTATTTATCATGCTTTTCGGATCGGTGATCCTGAGCGCGTTCAAGGGGGGGATATTTTGAACCCCGGCGGGCTGTTGCGCCTGGGGGCTGCGGCCACGTATCTCTGGGGTGCGGTTATGCTTCTGGAATCGTGGGGCGAGTCTCCCCCGGAACCCCGTTCCTGGTCGGATAAATTGCAGGCCGGCTCCCTGGCTTACGAGAACCTGGAATTCGCCGAAGCTTCCCGGATCTTGAAAGAGGTGATTTCCGGACTGGAAGAGGGACGGGAGAGCAGAGACACCATTAAAATCCTGGCCCGGGCCGATCTTTATCTCGGCATGGTTTACCTGGCCGAAGGCTTGGAATCGCTGGCGGAGAAGCAGTTCGACTCCGCCAGTCTTCTGGATCCGGGCCTGGTCTTGGACCCCCAGCTTTTTCCCCCGGGAATTATCGCGGGTTTTAACCGGGCCAAGCTCCGGCTTGAGTCTCGCGGCCGGATCAACCTGAGGGTGGAAACCCGGCCCGCGGGAGCCGAGATATATTTTGACGGCCGTTCGGTGGGGAAAGATCAGCTTTCTTTGTCGGTAATTCCCGGGACCCACTATCTCTCGGCGGAAAACGCCGGCGGGCCCTGGCCGGGGCGGAAGCTGGAGTTAAAAGCCCGGGAGGACGCGCGGGTGCTGTTGGAACTGGGGACGGTTCCGGGGGGAAGCGTTGCTTCCGTGAGCGGAAGCGGGGAAAACCCGGCCCCGAGCCGCGGGTGGAAGAAAAAGGCGATAATCATCGGAGGGTCAGCCCTGGTTTTGGGAACGGTGACCGCGGTAATCCTGATCTGCGCGCTGAGAGGGAAGGGCGGTTCGGGTGAGACCGGAGCGGTTTTTATAAGATGGTAAACCAATTGACGATTGACGAATGACGATTGACGAGTGAAAAAGAATTGACGATTTACGATTGACGATTGACGAGTGAAAAGCATAGAGCACGGCGCATAGATAGGTAGCCGCAGCCTTTAGGCTGCGTAATTCAATAGAATTGACGATTGTAGCCTCCGGCCTGTAGGGCCTACCCTCCCTCCGGGCTGTAGGCCCTACGGGCAGGAAGCCGGCCTGTAAGCCCTTATAACAGGTTAAGAGATTTAAAGATGTATTATAAAAGTTATTCACTGAAGAAGTCCTCCTTCGGGGAGAGGACCATAAAGTCCTGCCAGGTAATGGCCACCCGTAGACTGTCCCTCCCTGGAAG
>JAPLJL010000257.1 GCA_026388615.1 Pseudomonadota bacterium
TTGGAAAAAACATGGCTATTATTGTTGGGGATATCAAGGAAGGAAAGGGCGAACTCGAGGTCATTACGGGCGGTTAATCCCAAAGAATGCAGCTAATATTTCCTGATGCTTTGTAGTTGCCCGATTTATTTATCCCGACAACAGAGGGATCGGGCGCTTTTTTAAACCCGCCGATGAATCGGCAGACTACAAAAAAATCCGTCCGTGAAGGACGGAAAAACAGATTGAATCGCATTTTTCGTGTTAATATTGGGATGATTCCATGATCGGAATTCTCGTCAATCCCAATTCCGGCAAGAACAAAAAAGGCCGATACGGGCCTGAGGTTCTGGAAGGTATCCTTAAGGGTGAAGCTATTGCCCGGACCATTTCCTCCGGACCGGCGGTGGAAGCGGCGCTCCGGGAATTCCGGGACCGGGGAGTGGATCTTCTTTGTGTCTCCGGCGGCGACGGGACGATGCACCTTACCCTGACCGAGGCGGTTCTCTTCGCCCGGGAGGAGAAGTGGGAACTGCCGCTTTTTTATCCCCTCCGGGGCGGAGTGATGAATTCAGTCACCAACGAATTGTCCGGCCTCAAGGGGAACCCCGTCAGTCAATGTAAAAAGCTTCTCCCGGTCTATCGCCGGATCAAGGAGGGCGAAACGCCCAGGATCAATCCCCAGCCAATCCTTCGGATCGAGGACCCGGAAGCCCCCCGCGGGGAAATTTACGCCTTCATTTTCACCGGGGGAATGCTTTACCGGGGTTTTGAAGCCTACTACACCGGCGCCCCCCCCACGCCGGTGAAAGCCTTTACCATGGCCTGCCGGATCATCCACGGGGTGGCGGTGAAAAACCACTGGGCGGCCTTCAGCCCAGAGAAGGTTTCAGCCGACGGCCGGCCCCTGTCCTACGACGGAATCCTTTTCACGGTTGCCGCCACCATCCGCAAGCTGACCCTCTGGTTCTCACCCTTTGCCCCCGCTCCGCTCTCCGACAATTTTTACGCCTATATCTGCGCCCTTTCGCCGGCAGAAACGATCCGCCATATCTACGCCTACTCGCTCGGGAAACGAACACACGAACGGCTTTTCAATCAGACCGCCCGGGAGCTGGTGATCGAGGGGGTGAAGGGCTACGTGGTGGACGGCGAGATCTATCGCCGGGAAAACGGCTACCGCGTCCGGATCACCTCCGGCCCGACACTCCGAGTGCTTCAACTCAGTTAACCTGAAAAAAGCAGTTGGGGTATTTCAAAATGCTGTGTAGTTGCCCGATTTATTTATCCCGACAACAGAGGGATCGGGCAATTTTTAAAAACCGCCGATCCCGCCCAGTGACGGGACACGTCCCTCCTTTGTCGGGATAAATGAATTCTCAGACTACACAAATAAATATGCTTGCCCATCAGGATGGAGGAATACCTCGGTTTTCTGTAGGGTGCGTTCCCCGAACGCACCGATATGCGGGCCGATGGGGCATCGGCCCCTACATTTTCTTGAATAAAGATAAATATTTATTGGTATTTTATTTTTCATTGAATAGAATATGAAAGCATTGGATTACCGTGAAGCGTGATGACAGAGCCGAAAAGAAAACGCCGCGTCTTCCGGAAACGAGCCCGGCCGCCGAGGAAGAAAGAAATCCGCCTTCCGATCGATTCCGCCCCCCGCTGGGAAGTGAACCTGACCTGGTTCCTGAAGTTCTTGATTCTGATAACAATTTTTGCCGAGTTTGTTTTCGGGGAATTCCTTTACGGTCTCTGGGGGCTGGTGGCCTTCGGAATCATTTTTCTTCCGATCCGGTTAGCTAAGAGCGCCAAGACCGTCCTCCCCGTCGAGTTTGAGATCATCCTACTCTTGATCTTGTCCCTGGACGTGGTTTTCGGGAGATTTCTGCATCTTTACGACACGCTGATTTATTATGATAAAATCATCCATTATCACGATTCCATCCTGATCGCCTTTTCCGGCTTTCTTTTGATTTATTCCCTTTACTTCACCGGCCGGATCAAGGCCTCGCCCCTGCTGGCGGGTTTCGTGATCGTTCTGGTCACGGTGGGGTTCGGGGGGATCTGGGAGATCGCGGAATACGCCGCTGATAGCATCTTTCATGAGGGAGCGCAGGGTTCGGAGGCGATGTCGGCGATCGACGACACGATGTGGGACTTGATCTGCGATTTCCTGGGAGGGATCATGGGGGCCGTGTTCGGAACGGTTTACATCCGCTATTCCCACCGCACCCATCGGAGAAGGTTTTACGAACTCATGACCGCCCTGGCCGGGGAGCCGGCGGAAAAGGCGGGGAGGTAGGAACATGATGAAGGATTACGATGTTTTCATTGCCGGCGGGGGAATCGGGGGTTCGGTGGCGGCCAAGTTCGCCGCCCGGGGCGGCCTGAAGACCCTGTTCGTCGAGAAGCAGAAGACGCCCCGGGGCAAGCCCTGCTCGGGCATCCAGTTCCGGTACTTCGAGAAGATCCTGGGGGAGAAGATCCCCCGGGAGCGCCTCTGCCGCCACCAGATTTCCCGGATCGAGACCCATTTCCACGACGGGACCTCCTTCCGGGCCCCCTTCCCGATGTTCAACTACATGCGCAAGACCTTCGACCACTGGCTGAACCAGGTGGCCCGGGAGGCGGGGGCCGAGTTCCGGGATGAGTGCGAGTTCCGGGATTTTGCGGTGGACGGCGAAGAAGTGATCGTCACGGTCAAACCCCGGGGGGGAGAGCCGGAAAAAATCCGGGCCCGCTATGCCCTGGACGCGACCGGACTGACCGCCATGCCGATGCGGCGGGCGCTCCGGCCCCAGGACTTCGGGACCGCGGCCTCCGGTGGGGGGATCAATTACTACATCGACGGCCCCGCCCGGCTGGACCCCAAAACCGTCTACCAGTTCTGGGACCTGAGATTCAGCGACGCCATGTTTGCCTGGATCTATACCAAGACCCTCGACGACGGCCGGGACTACTGGGTGGTGGGCACCGCCTGCACCAGCGGGGACATCCGCGAGCGCCAGAAGCTTTTTTACGATTATGTCCGGGAGAAGTTCGGGATCCAGGGCCGGATTGTGGAGAAGGAGGAGCTCCTGACCGGGATGGACATGAAATCGCGGGACCGGGTCTGGCTGGGCCAGGGCCGGATCCTGATGGTGGGAGACGCCGCTGGCCTTTTGGACGGGGTCCGGGGCGTGGGGCAGGACGCGGCGGCCATCTCGGGGAGGCTGGCGGCCCAGGCCATCTTGCGTTCCCGGGAGACCGGGGCGCCGGTGCTCGAAGAATATGCCCGGCTGACCCGGCCGATTGTCACCCAGACGCGGGCCAACCAGGAGCGCGAGATCGACCAGTGTAGAAATAACGAGGACCTGAAGCGATACATAAAAAGAAACATGTATAAAACTGTGGTCAAGATGATGGTACAGATGTTCCTCAATTATTTCCGGCCGGTGGAGAAGCTCCGCCTCCTGCCTCCGTGAAACTGCCGCAGCAGGGGGCAAGGGGCAGGGAGTGGAAAATGTAGGGGAGCCGCTCAGCCGGCTCCCATGCCGGGCGGCCGTGGAAGGCCGCCCCTACGTTTAAAATAAAGAACGAATTCAACCCTAATCATGTAAAGCCATTTATGAAACAGTGCACTAGGTTTCCTGAAAGGAGAAAACCGAAATGAAAAGATTAAAGATGAATGGAATAATCCCGGCGGCACTGGTCCTATTGATCGCCTTCGCGGTCGGTTCTGCGCTGATGGTAAAAAGCGCCCCGGCCCAAGAGGCGCAAAAATCAGAGGTGGTCCAGCTCAACGCGAATTTCACACTGGCTGACAACCTGACCGCGCTCAAGGGAAAGACGGTGACGGTAACCATATCGGCAGGCCAATCCATGTCCGGGACGGTCAAAGATGTTAAAAACAACCTTCTGCACCTCGAAAAACTGGTCGGGAAGGAATTTTACGACGCCCTGGTGGTGATTGAGGATATCAGCGCGGTGGAGTTACGGGTGAGAAAGTAATAAAGGTGACCGGTAGCCGCAGGCTTTTCGATTAGATCCCGAGGCAATGTGGCCGAGGGAAGCCTGCGCTCCTAGTAAGCAGTATGCTGTAAACAGTAGGCAGCAAGAATGTAGTTGCCCGATTCATCGGGCGAAGTAAAATGGCAAAGGGCAT
>JAPLJL010000221.1 GCA_026388615.1 Pseudomonadota bacterium
GAATTGCCGGAGGCCCGGCCTTAGGATTACCGGGAGAATGAGGGTGTTACTTGATCGAGGAAAAGATATAAAATACTGCTGATGGTCTCGAATAAAAAAATCTTTGTGGTGGTCAATCCCCATTCCGCCAACCGCCGGACCGGGCGAGAATGGCCCCGGATCAGCCGGGCCCTCCAGGAGGCAATCGGGGATTTCGAAGCCCTCCAGACCCGAGCTCCGGGGGAGGCGACCCGGATTACCCAGGAAGCTTTACAATCAGGGTTCCAGATGATTGTCAGCGTGGGCGGGGACGGGACCCACAACGAGGTGGTCAACGGGTTTTTTACCCTGGCCGGGGGGAAACCCGCGCCGGTGAACCCGGATGCTGTTCTCGCGGTCGTGACCAAGGGCACGGGAGGTGATTTCCGAAAGACCCTCAAGATCGAGAAGGATTTCGAGCCGGCCATCCAGGTGCTGAAAAACGGGCAGGACCGCCTGATCGATGCCGGGATGCTGACCCTGATCAATCATCAGAATGAAAAAGTAACGCGCTTTTTCATTAATATCGCAAGCTTCGGAATCGGCGGGGATGTGGACGACCGGGTTAATCGCCAGACCAAGATCCTGGGGGGGAAGATCTCCTTCATCCGGGGCGCGGTGGTGGCCACGGTTCTCTATAAAAACAAGCAGGTGAAGATTTCGGTCGACGGGGAAAAGAAGTGGGAGGGCCGGGTTTACAACGCCGCCGTGGCCAACGGCCAGTATTTCGGAGGCGGGATGTGGGTGGCGCCCGACGCGAAGCTCGACGACGGTCTTTTCGATATCGTGGTTATGGGAGACATGAGCTTCGGGGAAATCCTCCGGGACGGGACCAAAATCTACCAGGGAAAACACCTGGAACATCCCAAGGTCCGGGTTTTTCGCGGCCGGGTGGTCGAGGCCGTTTCCGAGGAAAAGGTCCTGCTCGATGTGGACGGCGAACAGCCGGGTCGCCTGCCTTCAGTTTTCACCCTCCTGCCCCAATCCATCCGGATCCGGATGCCGGTATAGCAGTCCGGCGTTTCCGGTCCTAAGTCCGAAGTTATCAGTCCGAAGCCGTCATTCCCAAGAATCTGATTTAACCTGCAATTCCCCGTGGTCTGGCCACGGGGTTACCTTATTTCTGTCATTCCGCACTTGATGCGGCCTGCCCGAGCTGACGCTCGTGTCGACCAGGGAATCCAGTTTTTTTATTTTTCTGGATTCCTGCTTTCGCAGGAATGACACCAGACAATATAAGAGTCTTTTTAACTTAGATATCCCGTGGTCTTGCCACGGGGAGCTTCATTCAATAAGAAGACATCTTGCAAGCCAAATCCGTTTTTGTCATTGCGAGTCCCACTGGGGCGGGGTGAGGGCGCGATTACTTCGCTCGCTTCGTTCGCTCAAAATGACGGAAAAATAATACATTGCGGAATTTTCGACCAAGGACTGGGGACTTGAGACCTCGGACTGGTTACTTCCGGCCGGAGTTCTGGCTGTCGTGCCGGTAGCGGGGCCAGGGGGAGGAGGCCAGGCCACCCGCGCTCCCGGAGATGATCGCGTAGAGTTTAATGGGATCGTTCCCACTGGTTGGGCCGAAAGCGATGTAAACGATTCCTCCCGTCACAACCAGAGGAGCGGAGGGGGACCCGTTGATTTGGACGTCCCAGAGAATATTGCCCCCGGCGTCAACGGCAAAGAGCCCGTAGTCCTGCACCCCGGCGTAGATAGTCCCGTCGGAGCCGATGGCGGGGGTGGACACGTAGGCGCCCGGATAATTGGGGGTGAGGACCACGCTCCATTTCTTGCTGCCGTCGGGATTGAAGGCCTGGATTTCTCCACATCCTCCGAAGTAGATAGTTCCGTCCGTGCCGATGACCGGGGAGGAATTCCAAGCGCAAGACAGGCCGGTCCCCCAGTTCGAGACCCCGTCTGGGCGGAGCGAAACCAGGAGATCCCCGGCGGTCAGGTAGATGGTCTCATCGGCGGCGACCGAGGCCGCCGAGCCGCCGCTGCTTCCGCCCGGCACGCAATCGAGCTTCCATGGGTTGTGAGTGGTAAAGAAAGCCGAATTCTCCGTGGAAGAGCCCATGGCGAACTCATCCATGTTGGCTTTGGCTA
>JAPLJL010000133.1 GCA_026388615.1 Pseudomonadota bacterium
GATTCCCGCGCCCGGATGTCAATGACCAGGGCTACTTTGGTGATCTCCGCCCGGGAGAGGGAAAGCATTTCCACGAACTTGGGCAGGAAAGCGATCGGGAGATTGTCCACACAGTAAAATCCGAGGTCCTCGAGCTCATGCATGGCCGAGGTCTTTCCCGATCCGGAAAGCCCGGAAAGAATCACCATCCGCAGGTTAGGGTTAGGTTTCATCCCGTTTCCGGTCCTCCCGGCCCGCCTCCGGGGCGCTGCGCCGGCTGATAACCTGGTCCAGGCGCCGGGCCGAATAATGCCCCATGTTTTTTAACAGTTGGTTGCGCGCCGCCACCTCGATAATCGTGGCGATGTTCCGTCCCGGGCTGACCGGGATCCGCACGTAGGGGATCTGCGCCCCCAGGATTTCCTTGTATTTGTCGTCCAGTCCCAGGCGATCGTAATCCCCCTCCGGCTCCCAGTCCACCAGCTCGATGATCAGGTCGATTTCCTTCTCCTCCCGGATGGCGGAAACCCCGAACAGGTCCTGGATGTTGATGATCCCCACCCCCCGGATCTCCATGTGATACTTGATCGGGCTCGCCGCCCGCCCCCGCAGGGCCCCGCGGTGGTAATACCGGATCTCGACCAGGTCGTCGGCCACCAGGCGGTGGCCCCGGTTAACCAGGTCGAGGGCGCTTTCGCTCTTACCGATCCCGCTCCGGCCCATGACCAGGACCCCGAGTTCGAGGATCTCGAGCAGCACCCCGTGCAGGCTGGTCTTTTCGGAGAGGTGCTCCTCCAGGAACTCGGAGAGGGTCTGGATCACCTCCCGGCTCTTCCCCTGGCAGAAAAAGACCGGGATCCCCGCGAGCTCGAAAAGCTCTTTCCAGAGGGAGGGGAACTCCACCCGCTCCTGGGTGGCCACGATCACCGCCGGCACCCCCAGGGAAAGCATCCGCGCCAGGGCCGGTTTCTGTTGTTCCTCCGGGAGGGAAAAAAGGTAATCGATCTCGGTCCGGCCGATCACCTGGATCCGGTCGGGGTGAAAGTTTTCCATGAATCCGGCCAGGGCCACTCCCGGGCGCTGGACCAGGGAAGAGGTGATCTTCCGGGAGAGGCCCGCCTCCCCGGCCAGGAGGACCAGCGGGAAGGGAAAACTGGGGGCGCGGGTGGAAAGTTCTTCGACCGTGATAAAAAGCTGGGGTTGCGGATCGCTCAGGGTTCCTCCTCCTCTGCCGGGATTTCTGTTTCTTCCGGCTCGGCCGGTTCCTCCGGAGGCAGTTCCGGAAGCTCGCTCCGGCTTTCCCCCCCGGCCTCCACCCCGGCCCCGTCCTTTTGAAAATAGGTCTGCTGTCTTCCCTGGGCCGCCGGGATCTTCAGGAGCTTCCGGTACTTGGTCACCGTCCGGCGGGAGATCCGGACCCCCTCCCGCGAGAGGGAATCCGCCAGTTCCTGATCGGTCAGGGGCTCCCGCCGGTTCTCGGCCTCCACGATTCTGCGCAGCTGCTTCCGGACGTTGCCCGAGGCCACCATCACCCCGTGTTCATCCTCAATCCCGCGGTTGAAAAAAGCCTTGAAGGCGAAAAGGCCGTGGGGGGTGTGGACGTACTTGTTGGCCACCGCCCGGCTCACGGTCGACTCGTGGACCCCCACCTTCTCCGCGATATCCTTCAGCGCCAGGGGGCGGAAAAAACTCGGCCCCCGGTCAAAGAAATCCGGCTGCATTTCCACCAGGGCCCGGGCCACCCGGTAAAGCGTGCGCCGCCTCTGGTTTACCGCCCGGATCAGCCAGACCGCCTTGCGCATCCGCTCCTGGAAATACTGCTTGTCCCCGGAGCCGAGGCTCCCGCCCGAGAGCAGGCCCTGGCAATAATTCGAGATCCGCAGTTTGGGCAGGCCGTCCTCATTCAGGAGCACGAAGTAACCGGACTGTTCGTCCAGCTTGAAAATATAAACGTCCGGGACCAGGTAGACCTGATCGACCGGGTTGAAGGAACGCCCCGGCCGGGGATCCAGCTCGGAAAGAAACTGGATGGCCCGCTTGACCGCCGGGAGACCGGCCCCGGTTTCGCGGGCGATCTTCTCGCCATCCCCGTTCTCCAGCTCGGGAAGGTACCGGCGGAGAATCAGCTCGGCCAGAGGGTCCTTGAGCTTGCGTTCCCGGAGCTGGATCCGAAGACATTCCGCCAGGTTCCGCGCCGCTATCCCCGGCGGGTCGAACCCCTGCAGGAGCCGGATCATCTCCCGGACCCGTTCCGGTTCTGCCCCGGCCTCCTCCGCGATTTCCTCCTCGGAACTCCGGAGATACCCGTCCTCATCGATGAGCCCGATCAGATAATTCCCCAGTTCGACCCGCTCCGGGTCCAGGGGGGAAAGCTTAAGCTGCCAGGAGAGGTGCTCGGCCAGGCCCTCAGGCCGGGAGTAGTTCTCGTTCGGGAGCGGGGTGTAATATTCCCGGACTCTCCGGGACATCGCCTCCTCCCGGTAATGCCCGTCCCAGTATTCCTCCCAGTTCATCTCCGAGCCGCAGGTGGTCGGGGGTTCCTTTTCCTCCCCCGGGACCGCGGGCGAATCCTCTTCGGCCACCGCCTCTTCCAGAATCGGGTTTTCCTCGAGTTCCTTCTTGACCATGGTAATAAGTTCCAGACGCGAGACCTGCAGGAGCTCGATCGCCTGCTTCAGGGCGGGGGTGATGACCAGTTGGGTCTGGAGCCGGGGGCTCTGTTTGAGTTCGATCGCCATCGGTTTAAAGCCGGAAACGCTCCCCCAGATAAACCTCCCGGACCTGGGGGTGCGCCACGATCTCCGCCGGGGTCCCTCCGGTCAGAATCACCCCGTCGTTCAGGATATAGGCCCGGTCGCAAACCCAGAGGGTTTCCCGCACGTTGTGATCGGAGATCAACACCCCGATTCCCCGGGCTTTCAATTTCTTGATCATTTCCTGCAGTTCGGCCACCGCGATCGGGTCGACCCCGGTAAAGGGTTCATCGAGGAGGAGAAACCGGGGGTTGAGAGCCAGGGCCCGGGCCACCTCGACCCGGCGCCTTTCCCCCCCGGAGAGGGTGTCGGCCCGCTGTTTCCGGAGCTTCTCCACTTCCAGCTCCCGGAGCAGGGTTTCGATCCGTTCCTCCCGCTCCGCGCGCGAAATCTCCTGGTATTCCAGCACCGCCCGGAGATTGTCCTCCACCGACAACCGGCGGAAAATCGAGGGTTCCTGGGCCAGGAAGCTGATTCCCATCCGGGCCCGTTCCGCCACCGGTTTCCGGGTGATGTCCTGCTCCCGGAACCAGACCCGGCCCCGCTCGGGATGCACCAGGCCCATCACCATGTAAAAAGTAGTGGTCTTGCCGGCGCCGTTGGGCCCCAGGAATCCCACCACCTCGCCCGGCGAGAGGGAGAGCGAAACCCCCTTGACCACCTCGCGGCGGCGGTAGGATTTATGCAGATCCTCGGCCCGCAGATTCCCGTCGCCGGCCGCGGGCGCGGTGCTGGCTGTTTCCGCCATCAGGGCTTGACCTCTTTTTCTTTCCCCTGGGCCGGGGATTTCTTTTCCTTCATCTGCTTCAGGCGCTGGCTACCCACCCGGGCCCGGGCGGATTCCACCTCGTAACGGTTCTTGGTCAGATCCACCCGGATGCGTTCCCCCTCCACCTGATCTTCCCCCTGGATGAGGCGGGGGGAGCCGGTGAGCACCATCATTTCGCCCGGCACGTCGTATTCCGCCTTGTCCCCCACCGCGATCCGGTCCCCCTGGCTCATTTTGACGTTCCCGGTCGCGGTGATCCGGGTGACCTCCCGGTTCTGGGGGTTGAAATAGGCTTCCACCCGGTCGGTCGAGAGAACCAGGTCACCCTGCCGCAGGAGCACCGAGCCGGTGAAAATCAGGACCCCCGCCTGGTTGTCCGCCTCCAGCCGTTCGGCCTGGATCCGCACCGGCTTGTCGCTCTTCCCGAGAAACCGGCTGATCCCCGCGGGACTCGTCCCGGAGGGATTTACTCCGGAGGGATTCTGGGCGGAAGCGGCGCCGGCCAGGAAAATTCCCAGCAGGGCCGCAATCGTATTTAGCAAAAATCGTTCCTTGCTCATGTTCGTAACCTTACAAATTTTTCCAGACTGGCGGGAGAAGTCAAGGAATACTGCTGGCGGAGAGATAGTTGGCCACAGTCCCGAGGTCTTCCCATCTCCCCGCGGCGACCTCCCCGAACACCGGGTGGCCCGCGGCGGCCATCCGCAGAAAAGCCGGGATCACCGACGACGGTTGCGGGTCGAGGCCGGAGAAAACCGCGGGTTCGAGGATGGAGATCCCGGTGAAAAGGTAGAGTTTGCCCCCGCCCGCCGGCCCCCGATCGGGAGGCAGGACCCGCCCAGCCGGGTCGAGGCGGATCCCCCCGTAAAGGAACGTGTCCATCCCGGCCTTGAGCACCAGAGTAACCTCCGCCTTCCGTTCCCGGTGTTTCTGCACCAGCCGCGCCAGCGGCAATTCAAAGTATACGTCGGAGTTGACGGTGAGAAAGGTCCCTTCCCGGAAAAATCCCTCCACCCGCTTCAACCCTCCCCCCGTGCCCAGAAGTTCCGTTTCGGGGGAGTAGCTGATCCGGAGGCCCCGGGCGCTTCCGTCCCCGAGATAGGCGCGGATTTTTTCCCCCCGGTGGTGGAGGTTGATGATCACCTCGTCCACCCCGGCTTCCCGGAGGCGGAGGAGGAGCCAGTCGATTACCCGCCGGCCCCGGAGGGGCAGGAGAGCCTTGGGCAGGGCCTGGCTGAAAGGCTCGAGCCGGGTTCCCTTCCCGGCGGCGAAGATCATGGCTTTCATTTTACATTCGGTCGTGGGTCATGGGTCGTAGGTCATGGGTTTAAAACCTATCACCCAACACCCATCACCCAAGACCCGATTTCTTTGAATGCGAGAACCTTCCCCCCCTCCGGGCTCGCTTCCAGCCCCGCTTCCAGCCCGTAGGGCTTACAGGCCGGAGGGTAGGGCTTACAGG
>JAPLJL010000438.1 GCA_026388615.1 Pseudomonadota bacterium
AAGAACCCGACACCCTCGAAGAGGTTTACGAACCGTACTTGATCATGGAAGGGTATTTAAATCGCACGGCGCAAGGGCGGGTGGTCACGGCTTTAAGCTACGAAAAACTCGGGTTGCGGCCCGTATCCGGCAAACAGCCCAACCTGATTTGAAGTGGTATGCCCAAACGTCCAGATATTCATTCGGTTTTGATCATCGGCGCCGGCCCTATTGTCATCGGCCAGGCCTGTGAATTTGATTATTCCGGGACTCAGGCTTGCAAGGCCCTCCGGGAAGAGGGCTTGCGCGTTATTCTGGTGAACTCGAATCCGGCCACCATCATGACCGATCCCGAGTTCGCTGACCGCACTTACATCGAGCCGATCACGCCCGAATGCATCGAAAAAATCATCGCCCGCGAGATCGCGGAGATGAAACGGTCCGGGGCCGAAGGAAAACTGGTTTTATTGCCGACCTTGGGGGGGCAGACGGCGTTGAACACGGCCATGGCGCTGCATCGGCGGGGGGGGCTCGAACGATTTGGGGTGGAGATGATCGGGGCCAATGCCCGGGCCATCGAGCGGGGGGAAGACCGGCAGATATTCAAGGAAGCCATGGTGCGGATTGGATTGGACGTCCCGCAAAGCGGCACGGCCCATACGATTGAAGAGGCGCGGGCCGTTGCCGAACGAATTGGCCGGATGCCCTTGATCATTCGTCCCGCCTACACCCTGGGCGGAACGGGCGGCGGCATTGCCTACAACCGCGAGGAATTCGAGGAACTGGCCAAGCGCGGCATGGATTTATCGCCGGTGACCGAAATTCTCGTCGAGGAGTCTCTGATTGGGTGGAAAGAGTTCGAGATGGAAGTGATGCGGGATCGGGCGGACAACTGCGTGGTGATTTGTTCGATCGAGAACCTGGACCCCATGGGCATCCATACGGGCGACTCGATCACCGTGGCGCCCATCCAGACCCTCACGGACAAGGAATATCAAATCATGCGCGATGCCTCGTTCGCCGTGATTCGCGAGATCGGCGTCGAGACCGGCGGGTCCAACATCCAGTTTGCGGTCAATCCCGAAAACGGCCGCATGGTGATCATCGAGATGAACCCGCGCGTGTCGCGCTCGTCGGCCCTGGCTTCCAAAGCCACCGGATTTCCCATCGCCAAAATCGCCGCTAAATTGGCGGTGGGCTACCTGCTCAATGAGATCAAGAACGATATTACCCGCGAGACGCCGGCGTGTTTCGAGCCCACCATCGATTATGTCGTCACCAAAGTCCCGCGGTTCGCCTTCGAGAAATTTCCCCAGGCCGATCCCGTCCTCAACACCGCCATGAAATCCGTGGGCGAGGCCATGGCCATCGGGCGTAATTTCAAGGAAGCTCTGCAGAAGGGAATCCGCTCCCTGGAGATCAGCCGTTACGGTTTCGGTTTTGACGGCAAGGACATCGACCCCGAAAGCCTCGATCAGGTCAAACTCCGGGAAAAGCTCATTGTTCCCAACGCCGAGCGTTTCTTCTATATTAAAACTGCGTTAGAAAAAGGTATGTCAGTGGAAGAGATCAGCAACCTTTCCAAAATTGACCGCTGGTTTGTGTATCAGATGAAGGAAATCGTGGACCTAGCCAAGGAAGTCGGCACTCACCGGGGTAAAGAACTTAAATCCGTCCCCCGGGAAATCCTGCACCGGGCCAAGCGCGACGGATTCTCGGATATCCAGCTCGCCTATCTTCTGGGTCGGAAAGAAGAAGAGATCTTCCAGCTCCGGCAGGAATTGGAGATCCGCCCGGTCTACAAGCTCCTGGATACCTGCGCCGGGGAATTCCACGCCGAGCATCCTTATTTCTACTCCAGCTACGATAAGAATGACGAAAGCCGGGCGAGCGGAAAGCCCAAGGTCATCGTCCTCGGGGGCGGTCCCAACCGGATCGGCCAGGGGATCGAATTCGATTATTGCTGCGTGCACGCCTCCTATGCGATTCAGGAACTCGGGTATGAATCCATCATCATCAATTCCAACCCGGAAACCGTCAGCACCGATTACGACACCTCCACCCGGCTTTATTTCGAGCCCCTGACCCGTGAGGATGTCCTCGCCGTGGTCGCGGCCGAAAAACCCTTCGGGGTAATCGTTCAGCTCGGCGGTCAAACCCCCCTGAACCTGGCCGTGCCCCTGGAAAAAGCGGGGGTGAAAATCCTCGGGACCACGCCCGACTCCATCGACCGGGCCGAAGACCGGGAACGCTTCCGCGCCCTGCTGAAAAAACTTAAACTCCTCCAGACCCCCAACGCTTCGGCCTTTTCCTTCGAGGAAGCCAAAGGGATCGCCAAGGAAATCGGTTACCCGGTAATTGTCCGGCCTTCCTACGTCCTGGGCGGACGGGCGATGGAAATAGTTTACGATGACAAGGAACTCGAGAAGTTCATGCAGCTCGCGATCAAGGTCACCCCGGAACACCCGGTGCTGGTGGATAAATTCCTGGATGACGCGATCGAGGTGGACGTGGACGCCATCGCGGACGGGGAAACCGTGGTAATCGGCGGGATCATGGAGCATATCGAAGAGGCCGGCGTGCATTCGGGTGACGCCGCCATGTCCCTTCCCCCCTACTCCCTCGGCCGGAAGATAGTCAACCAAATCCGCGAGCAGACCATCGCCCTGGCCCTCGAATTGCAGGTTAAGGGCCTGATGAATGTCCAGTTCGCGGTTAAGGACAACCTTATTTACATACTCGAGGTCAATCCCCGGGCTTCCCGGACCGTTCCCTTTATCAGCAAGGCGGTCGGGGTATCCCTGGCTAATCTCGCCACCAAGGTCATGTGCGGCCAGACCCTGAAAGAATTGAACTT
>JAPLJL010000267.1 GCA_026388615.1 Pseudomonadota bacterium
CAAAACAATGGGATCGCAGTTCGACTTCGAAGCTCTCAAGGAAAAAATCACCGGATTGGTCCGGGCCGCCCTGGCCCGGGGGCAGGCGGAAGCGGTGTTCCCGGCCGAGCTCCCGGAATACGAGGTGACCATCGAGCTTCCCCGGAGATCGGAATTCGGGGATCTGGCCTGCAACGTGGCTTTCCGCCTGGCCGGAAAGCTCCGGATGCCTCCCCGGAAGCTGGCGGAGCTGATCGCCTCCCGGATCTCGCTGGAACCGGAAGGCGAGTTGGACCGGGTCGAGGCGGCCGGCGGGGGTTTCCTGAATTTCCTGTTGAAGAAACGGGTCTGGGGCTCGGTCCTCGAGCGGATTCAAAAAGAGCGCCAGGGGTACGGCAATTCCCAGCTCGGCCAGGGGCGGCGGGTCATAATCGAGTTTGTCAGCGCCAACCCCACCGGCCCCCTGCATGTCGGCCACGGCCGGGGAGCGGCAGTAGGGGACAGCCTGGCCAACCTGATGAAAGTCAGCGGGTACCAGGTCTGGAAGGAATACTACGTCAATAACGTCGGGAGGCAGATCAATCTGCTGGGGCAATCGGTGCTGGCGCGTTTCCAGGAGAAAGTTTATCCCGGCTCGGGATTGGATAAAGTAATCACCGGGATGCCCGCGGTCGAGTTTCCCGCAGACGGCTATCAGGGCGGTTACATCCTGGATCTGGCCGGGGAGTTGGCCCGGCAACCGGCCGATTTCTGGCCTCGCCCCCTCTCCCCCGAAAAGGCCCGGGAGGAATGGATTCGCGCCATCGGGATTTATGCCGGCAACCGGGTTCTGGAGGGGATCAAGGCCGACCTGGAACGGTTCGGAGTCAGTTTCGACCTCTGGGCCAGCGAGCAGGACATGTACAAGTCCGGGAAGGTGGACCAGGTCCTGGCCGAGCTGGAGAAAAAAGATTACCTGGAAAAAAGCGAAGGGGCTACCTGGTTCAAATCCAAGGATACCTTCGGGGAAGAGAAAGACCGGGTTCTGATCCGGAGCACCGGCGAAAAAACCTACTTCGCCTCCGATATTGCCTACCACCGGGAAAAATACGCGCGGGGTTTTGACCAGATCATCAATATCTGGGGGTCGGACCACCACGGGTATATTCCCCGGGTGCGGGCGGCCATCCAGGCCCTGGGCTACCCGGAGGAAAAATTACGGGTGATCCTGATTCAGTTCGTCAGCCTTCTGCGAGCGGGCAAGCCGGTTTCCATGTCCACGCGCTCGGGGGAATTCATCACGCTCGCCGAGCTCGTGGCTGAAGTAGGACGCGACGCGGCCCGGTTTTTCTTCCTCTTTCGGAAGGCGGACAGCCACCTGGATTTTGATCTTGAGCTCGCGAAAAAGCAGGCCCCGGAGAATCCGGTTTTCTACGTGCAGTACGCCTACGCGCGGGTTTCCAGCATTCGCGAGGAAGCCCGCCGGATGGGAATTTCCCACCCCGTTCCGGAATGGGACCCGGATCTGCTCACCCTTCCGGAGGAACAGACCCTGCTCCGGCAGCTGGTCTGGTTTCCCAACCTGATCCGGGAGAGCGCGCGGGCGCTGGAGCCTCACCACCTGACCGCCTATCTCCTGGAGCTGGCCGGGAATTTTCACCGTTATTACCATGACCACCGGGTCCTGCCCCCCAAAAGGAGCAGCGAGGAGCAAGGGGCAAGGGGCAAAGGGCAAAATCAGGATGAGAAAGAAGAAAAATATTTCGAGCCGGAGGAATTAAGGTTGAGCCAGGCCCGCCTGGCGCTTTGCGATTCCGTCCAGGTGGTAATCAAGAAAGGTCTGGAAATATTAGGGATTCAGTCTCCGGAAAAGATGTAAAACCGGAGAGAAGGTCTACCCGTAAAAAAAGCTGATACCTGGGTGAAAATCTATGGTATTATGCGAAAGCGGGTCAAAGGAGGAAAAATATGGATGGAGCGAAAAAAATGGGCAATCAGTATGAAGTCAGTTTAGAGGCGAGGGAACTATATCTGATTATTGCCGGCTTGCTTCTGTTCGCGATCCTGGTTTTTATCCTGGGAGTTTTTGTGGGTCGGAGGATCGAAAGGTCCCAGGCGCCTCCGGTGGCGGCTGCCGAAATGGCAGCCACTTCCGGGGAAAAAGCGGATGCGGAGGAACCCGCCGCGGGTTTGGAAGCCGGAAGCCCCGGGGTTTATCCCGCCGGTGCCAGCGAAGCGGCCCTGCCCCCGAACCCGTCCGATGAAAAAGACGCGGCAAACGCACCGGGGAAACCCGCGGCCGGGAAGGATAATA
>JAPLJL010000150.1 GCA_026388615.1 Pseudomonadota bacterium
GCCCCCACGGCCCGCCGCACCAGCGGGCCGCTTCATTTTTTAAAGTGGGAAATAACCGGGATAATACCGATAGTAATCAGAGAGTTGCGATATGATATTTAAACTCGAAAAATGCGATTGTTATTCCCCAATGTTTCGTAGTTGCCCGATTTATCGGGCGCTTTTAAAAACCGCCGATGAATCGGCAGACTACAAAATAATCCGCCGTCGAAGGACGGAAGAACAGATTCAATCGCATTTTTAGGATTAAGTGGAAAATACCAGGGAAAATATCAACAAAATATTCGTTCAAAATCCCGGCAGGTGTTTCATCATATAGTCGGCCAGAAGGTCCTCGTCCGATTTGGCCGCGGCCTGGGCTTTCTTGGCCTCCTCCGGCTTGCCGGCCGCGACGGCCGCGTTCGCGGCGGCCACGGCCGAGGTCGGCACCCCGATGAAACCGGACTCAATCTCATAAACAATATCATTATAAATGGCCGAGTTAGCGTAGGCGTCCACGCCCATTTCCTTCACTTCCTTCTCGGTTTTAACCTTGCCCACCAGCTCAAATTTATCCTCGCCCTCGGTCTCCTGCTTGAGGAAACGAAAAGCCGGGACCACATCATAAACCCGCTCCAGGCCGTCGGGTCCGGCGATCGCGATCCGGTTTCCGTCAATCTTGATCTTGTCCTCGTCATTCAGGGAATCCAAAACTTTCTGGGTAAAAAACACCTTGTTGGATATGCCCTTGGACCCTTCCATCTTGGCTCCCGAAGTTTTGGTGTTGACCAGGTTGCTTCCGCTCAAGTCCGCGTGGGTCAGATCCGCTTCCCGGAGATCGGCTTCCGAGAGATTGACCCCCAGCATCAGGGCGTGCCGGAGATTCGCCTCCCGGAGGTCGGCTTTGGAGAGGTCGGCCCCGCTCAGATTCGCATACCTTAGCTGCGCGCCCTTGAGATTTGCCCCGGTAAGTTCGGCTTTCTGGAGATCGATTCCCCGGAGATCAAAACCGGACAGGTCCTCTCCCCGCTGAACCTTGTCCAGAACTTCCTCCCGACTTAGCTTCATCAATTTTAAAATTATTTTTCGCTAGAAACAGGGTAACCCCGAGATCAAAAGGTTATCCCCTTCTGCTCGGCTTCCTGGGCGATGAAATCCTCAATCCTTTTCTTTTCCAAATTATCCAGGTTGCGAAATTGGATTCCCATGCCCGGGATCAGGTTGCTCTTGGATTTTTTATCGTACTCGCTCACCCAGACCACCTCCCCCTCGATATTCAGGGGAACCTCGGCGTCCGGAAAACCGACCTTCAGGGCAATCCGGGTTCCCAGGGGAAGCGGGTTGCGAGTGGAAATAAACAACCCGCCCTGGCTGATGTTCATCGAATAATCCGAAATGAAGCCTTCCAGGCTCTGGTAGCGGACATCCAACTGGATCGGAAGCCTTTTCTCCAGACGTTTATTCGAATCCGATCCTTTATCCATATCCACCCCCTAGTGTTATGTTTCAGAAAAGTTTTTACGCGGACGGATTATTTTGTAGTATGCCGATTCATCGGCGGTTTTTAAAAGCGCCCGATCCCGCCCAGTGACGGGACACGTAAATCGGGCAACTACGCAACATTAAGAAATAATAACTCCATTTTCCGGCTTTAAGATTACCTTCGCCAATTTACCCCGGGTCGGCGCTCTTTGTCAATTTATTCTACCGAGAAAAAAATGGCTTTTCCCTTCGGAAAAGCCAC
>JAPLJL010000160.1 GCA_026388615.1 Pseudomonadota bacterium
GGGCCAACGGCTGGTCCGCACCGTTTGTCCCAACTGCCGGATGGAATATAAACTCACCCCCGCCGAGCTCGCCGAACTGGGCGGTTACGCCAGTCAAGTCAAAAACGGAAAACTCTATCGCGGCCGGGGTTGTGAGACCTGCACGGGTACCGGTTTCTTCGGCCGGATCGGAATTTACGAGCTGTTGCTGGTGGATGACGATATCCGGAACCTCATCACCACCAACACCGATTCGGCCACGATTAAAAGGAAGGCCGCCGCCAAGGGCATGACTTCCCTCCGGGATGACGGTTTCCACAAGATAATCCAGGGGATAACCACCATGTCCGAGGTCCTGCGGGTGACCCAGGAAGAAATCGCTTTCGAGGAATAACCGGTCAATCCCGGGAAAGTACCCGGGCGAAAAATACCAAACCCTGAATCACGTCCGGAAAAACCCAATGATGAAATTCAAAAATCCGAACGAATCCGGTTTTCCAAATTCCCCAGGTTTTTTGCATCGTGATTGGAATTTGGAACTTGGAGTTTGGAATTTGATTTAATTTATGCCTGTTTACGAATACACCGCCCTGGACGCCGCCGGAAAAGGCGTCAAGGGGATGATCGATTCCGAGAGCTCCCGGGCCGCCCGGGCCAAGCTCCGGAAACAGGGAATCTATCCGACCGCTCTCAACCTGGTCGAATCCTCGGAACAATCCCCGGTTTTCCGGAAGGAGATCCGGTTCCGCCCGACCCGGCTCAAGGCCGGCCTCAAGGATGTGGCCCTTTTCACCCGGCAGATGTCCACCCTGATCGCCTCGGGTCTGCCCCTGGTGGAAGCCCTGGGCGCCCAAACCGAGCAGGTGGAAAACGTGAATCTCCGGCGCATCGTCGGCGACGTCCGGGAAAAGGTCAATGAAGGCACCGGCCTGGCGGACGCCATGGCTCGCTACCCGGGCACTTTTTCATCCCTGTATACCAACATGGTCCGAGCCGGAGAAACCAGCGGCACCCTGGAGATCGTCTTTCAGCGGCTGGCGGATTACCTGGAAAACCAGATGAAGCTCCGGGGGGACATCCTCGCGACCCTGACCTACCCGATCTTTCTCCTGGTGGTCATGTCCCTGATCGTAACCGGCCTGGTCACTTTTTTGATGCCCAAAGTCGTCAAGGTTTTCGCCGATATGGGCCAGACCCTTCCGATCTACACCAAGATTCTGATCGCGGGCACCGATTTCCTGCGCCACTGGTGGTGGGCGGTTTTTGCCCTGCTCGCCGGCCTGGTCTTCGGGGTCCGGAGCTATCTGAAAACCGAAGCCGGCCAGGAACAGTTTGATCAGCTGAAACTCAAGCTCCCCCTTTTCGGCCGGGTCACCCGGATGATCGCGGTTTCCCGCTTCGCCCGGACCCTCTCCACCCTGATTGCCGGCGGCATCCCCCTGCTCACTGCCTTCGACATCGTGAAAAACATCGTGAACAACCGGGTCATCGCCCGCGCCATCGAGGCCGCCCGGGACAACATCGCGGAGGGGGCCAGCATCGCCGATCCCCTCCGGAAGAGCGGGGTTTTTCCCCCCATGGTGATCCACATGATTGCCGTCGGGGAACGCAGCGGCGACCTCGAGAACATGCTCACCCGGATCTCCGAGGCCTATGACCGGGAGGTGGAAACCACGGTTTCGGCATTGACCTCGATCCTGGGACCGGTGATCATCTTGATTATGGCCGCAGTTGTTTTTTTCAGGGGTCAATCTCATCGGCAACGTGGACAAGGCCAGGGCAACCAAGGCCATGGCCCAGATCAAGAATTTCGAGGCGGCGCTGGACCTCTACCAGCTGGACAATGCCGTTTACCCGATCACCGAACAGGGGCTTAAGGCCCTGGTGGAAAAACCCAGCGTGGGGGAAACCCCTTGCTGCTGGCGGGAAGGGGGATATCTGCGCAACACCAACCAGGTGCCCCTCGATCCCTGGAACCATGAATATGTTTATCTGGCTCCCGGCACCAAAGGCCCTTACGACATTATCTCCTACGGGGCCGACGGCCGTCCCGCCGGGGATGGGAAAAACGCCGACATTACCAATTGGGACACTACGACCAAGTAAGGTCCCGTGCCCCGCTCCAGTCCCCGATCGGAAGGTGAGGAACAGTTTGTCCATTCCTTCGGCACTCGCTCCGCACCGGATCCTTCGGAGAACCCCGGGGTTTACCCTGATCGAGCTCTCGATCGCCCTCCTGCTCCTGACCCTGATGTTTTCCATCGCGATCCCCCGGTTTTCCGAGCTCACGGAAGTCAACCTCCGTTCCTCGACGCGCCAGCTCGCGGCCATGATGCGCTTTCTCTACGCCGAGGCCGGCTTCAAGAAAACCTATTATTCCCTGATTTTCGATCTTTCCTCCCAGTCCTACTGGGTGGAGGCTCCCCGCCTGACCCCCGGAACCAAGGAAATTCAAATGGTCGAGGTCACCGATCAGGCCCTGATCCAGCACCGGAAACTCCCCGCGGGAATCCGCTTCCGGGAAATCAAAATCGGCAGCCAGGAAGCCGCGCACGACGGCAAGGTCGAGATGCATTTTTTCCCCGGCGGTTACGCCGACCCGGCCTCCATCCATCTCCAGGATAAAAAGGAGCGGGAGTACACCCTCTTCCTGATTCCGCTCTCGGGCCGGGTTCTGGTGCAGGCCGGCAACTTTGAATTTCCCGGGAGCTGACGATGAGCCGATCTTTGAGTTCGCAGGAATGTCTAATTTCTAATGACGGATCTCAGTCAAGGATCAAGTTCAAATGTCAAAGCTCAAATTTCAAAGGAATGTCAAAAACCCAATTTCAAAATTTTGCCCTTTGAACTTTTAGCTTTGGATTTGATTTGAACTTTGGATTTTGAATTTTGAACTTAATTATGAAGAAAGCCTCCGGCTTCACACTCCTCGAAGTAATGGTCGCGGTCACCATTCTCGCAGTCGGCCTGATCGGTCTTCTTTCCCTGCAAAACCAGACCGTGTTTCTGAGCCAGAATTCCAAGGATCTCACCCTCGCCGCGCTCATCGCCAAGGAAGTTTACACGGAGAAAGAACTGGAACTCCGCGGCTTTCCCGGGGCCAAGGACCGTCCCCAGAAAATGAGCACGCTCTATCCCACTTACACCGTCGGCGAACCCGAGGTCCTTCCCCTCACCCTTCCAATCGGGGAAATCCCGCCCATTCCTCTCTCCCTGATCCGCGTCACGGTGACATGGAAATCCGGAGGCTCGGAACAGCTCTACACCCTGAACGGGATCGTCGCCTCCGGAATATATGGAGAACTCGGAAGATAAGAATTTCTAATTTCTAATGACGAATTTCTAATCAATGTCTAAAAAACTAAATGTCTAATGCCGAATCAGAAAAGCAGAAACATAATACAAGTAGGACAAGAAAAAGATTGGAAACCTTTCCCGTGTTTTCTTCATTGGGTGGTCATTGATATTTTGTCATTGATGTTTGATTAGACATTCGGAATTCGTCATTCGTCATAGTTTGGTCATTGGTCATTAAAATTTGATTAGTAATTAGAAATTAGTCATTAGTCATTTTTGAGAAAGAAGAGGATTGTCGACAAGAAATGTTTTACCGCCCGGCATTCGGACTAGCGCGAACCAGGAATAATTCTGATGGCTTTACCCTGCTGGAGGTGGTGGTCTCCTTCGCCATCGTAGCCATTGTTTTAAGCTTCGTTTTCAGCACTTATTCGTCTTCCCTGTCCACCAAGGAATACGTGGAATCGCGCGACGAGCTTTACCACAATATCCGGACGGTCTTTTACCGGATGACGATGGAACTCAACTCCGCCTACTTCACCTCCCCTCCCAAGATGCGCGTGATCGCCGCTCACGAAAGGCCCTGGCAGGCCGAGGGGAGTACCGAAACCACCACCGGGCAGGGAATATTCTACGGGGAAAAAATCCAGGAAAATGACCGGGATCTCAATCGCCTGCTGTTTTTCAATCTCAGTCATTTTCTTTTCATCCCGCTCGGGCTGGAGCAGGAAGTCGAACATCTGGAAAGTGAAAACGCCGAGGTTGAATATTTCGGCCGGGTGGATTACGAAAAAGATATCACCTACCTCATCCGCCGGGAGGACCTGCTTTTCCATTGGCCGGCCCCGGCGAACAAGGGGGCCAGCTATGCCCTGCTCGACAATCTCCGCACCCTGGGGTTTCGCTACTACTACCAGGAGCAGGGGATCGGGAAATGGCTGGATGAATGGAAATCCACCGACCGGCCCAAGACCCCGGCCGGCCTACCCCAGGCGGTGGAGATCACCCTGACCGTCCTCGATCGGGAAAAGCGGGAAGTCCGGTTCACCACCCTCGTGGATATCCCCCGGGGATTTTACCGGAAATAGGGAATAATGGTCAGACGATTTTACCATCAGAAATTGCGCAAACCCCGGACCCGAAGCGGATCCTTTCCGTTCCTCCGTCCGCTTTTCCTGGCCCGGGATCAGACCGGCGTCGCCCTGATTACCGTCATCCTGATCGTTTCGCTTCTCGCTGTGGTCCTGGTCGAATTCGCCTACAATTCCCGGATTCAGCTCCGGATGGCGGACAGCTTCGCCAAGCAGCTTAAAGCCTATACCCTCGCCCGGGGGGGAATCGACTCGGCGGCGGATCTCCTGCTTTACGACTGCCGGAAAAACCAGATCGATTATTTTTCCAAACCGCTGGATAGCCTGGACTTTGACGGGGGAAGCCTGGGGGAAGGCGCCAAGCTCGAGGAGATCTGGTCCTGGGCCGCCCAGGGAACCCCGTTTTCCTACCCGGTGGGGGACGGCCTGCTGGTCATCAAGATTTCGGATGAAAACGGGAAGGTCAACCTTAACCAGCTGGATGATCCCAAGATCCGCAAGATCGCCGTCCAGCTTCTCGAAAACCTGATTTCCGCCGGCACCGGG
>JAPLJL010000068.1 GCA_026388615.1 Pseudomonadota bacterium
CATATTATTTAGCTCTTTATATGGTTGAACCCCATAAATACGAAAATGCATATGTTGATAATTTTCCTACGGAGTCTTCTGGAGTGATGGTTTATCTTTATGATAATATCGAATTAAAGGATTTAACGCCGCATTTTTTATATTCAATTGATTCAATAGGTGATATTGCTTTAAAAGGAAATGAAAAAGCCATAGAAAAAGTATTCATTGGTTATACTCAAACAGATGGAGTAGTGGCTGAAAATTTTAGCGATATAATAGCAAAACTTTTTAAGAATGATTTTAATTTAGCTTTAAATGTATTATCGAAGCAAGAATCATTCTATAGAGAAAAAGTAATTTATTGTTTAAATGAATTGACACCAGAAGAATTTAAATTATTAAGAGATAAAGTTAGCAATATTAAAACAAAAAATAAGAATAAATTAATACTTATAAAAGAAATACTCAATTTTAAATATAAATATGAAGGAGTGGTGAATTCAAGTTATAAGCGCACCACTTGTCCTATGGGACGTAGTTTACTTGTTGCTTTATTGGATTTTGGGTGGTAGGATGGGCGAATTCAAGTTATAAGTGCACCACTTGATGTATTCCAGAAGACTTCATAGGGTGACTGGTAGCCCAGGCATTTTCTTGGTCTATGGTTAAGTTTTTTTACTGCAAATGCAAGTTCTTCTGCTGTGACATTTCTAAAATCTGTGCCTTTAGGGAAATACTGGCGAAGAAGACCATTGGTATTTTCGTTTGTCCCCCGTTGCCAAGCGGAATATGGGTCAGCAAAATAAACTGTTAATCCGGTTTGGTTCTCTAGTTCTTTGAAGCGGGCGAATTCTTTGCCATTATCAACGGTCAGCGTCTTCCGCATCTCTATAGGAATGCGGCAGAAAACTTTAACGCTTTCTGAGGTTAGTGATTCTGCTTTTTTATTTAAAAGTTTGGCGGCGATCAAGAAGAGAACAGATGGGGTCAGCCCTTGAGATTGAAGATTATTGGGGATATGATAGCGGAAAATTGGGGAAACAACATCAAGAGGGATAAACGCCATGGCCAGACCGCTGCGGGTGGAGTATGAGGGGGCATTTTATCATGTGACCTCCCGGGGGAACGAGAAGAAGGATGTCTTCTCCTCCCCCGAGGATTACGAGCAGTTAAAAACTTATCTTTACGAGGCCAGAGAGAAGTTCGGTTACAAGCTCCATGCCTATGTTTTGATGACCAACCATTTTCATTTATTGATCGAGACCCCGGAGGCCAATCTGAACCGGCTGATGCATTATATCAACGGATCATATACGGGCTATTACAATCGCCATAACCGGCGGGTGGGGCATTTATTCCAAGGAAGGTATAAAGCGATCCTGGTTGATAGGGATAGTTATCTGGAGGCATTGAGCCGGTATATCCATTTGAACCCGGTGCGGGCCGGGATGGTGGGTAAGCCTGAGGATTATCAATATTCGAGCTACCGGTCATACATATTTCCGGCGGGAGAGAACATCGTAGACCGGGAGATGATCCTGGGGATGGTATCCAATAAGCCCAAGGAGGCGTTTGAACGATATCGATATTTTACGGAGCAGGAGATCGGCCAGGAAGTTGAGAGTCCCCTAAAAAAAGTCTATGCGGGGATGATTCTAGGTGAGGAACGATTTATCAAGTCGGCGCTGAAGCGGGTGAAGGAAACCTGGGAAGGGAAAGAGGAGATCTCGCACCGGAGGAAAATGAATCCGGTGTCGGGGGCGGAGGAAATCATTGAATTGATCTGTAAAGAATACAAGGTACCACGGGAAGAGGCTTTGCAGAAAAGAGGCAAGATCCGAAACCTGGCTATTTATCTTTTGAAGAGGCATTCCGGGTTAACGAACCGTCAGATTGGGGAGATGTTCGGGGGCATCAGTTTCTCGGCGGTGTCTCAGTCGGTCAG
This sequence comes from Pseudomonadota bacterium, assembly GCA_026388615.1. Taxonomy (GTDB): domain Bacteria; phylum Desulfobacterota; class JAPLJL01; order JAPLJL01; family JAPLJL01; genus JAPLJL01. The sequence goes on from JAPLJL010000068.1 coordinate 1,928, forward strand.
GCTATTTTCCTTGCGATTAGCGGAGGACCGTAAGCTTGCGAAGAAGGTCGAGACGATTACCTTTAATATCAAGGGCTGACCCCTACGCGCTTGCCCCAGCCGGGGCATGAATTTATAATGACCAGGACCTTCAGGAGGGGAAAGAAATGACCAAATTCAGCGGGCCTTTCAATGAATCGACCATCATCGGAACCAGCCGCAACCGCTCGTTCCAGTTTCCCAATAAGGTTTACCTCCGTTCCCACTTCGACAAGAACGGGAGGAAAACCAAGGAACTTCACGACCTTACTTTCCTGGGACTGGAGCAGGAGATCCGCGCCCTGGGGGTCGGGCTGTATCTCCTCGGCGGCCGGCAGTTCGACCGGGTGGGGGTTTTCGGGCACAATACCCCCCGCTGGATCGCGGCGGTCCTCGCCACCCTGGCCGGGCGGGGGACCTTCGTCCCGATTTATCCCTCCAGCAAGACCGAAGACGTCTGGTGGATCCTCTCCGATTCCGAGGCCAAGGCGGTTTTCTGCGAAGGGAAGGAGCAGATCGAGAAGGTCCTCGAGGTCAAGGACAAGCTCCCCCACTTGAAGTGGATCATCGTGCTGGACCCGGACGTGAAGATCAAGGACGAGAAAATTATTTCCTACGCGGAGGTGATGGAAAAGGGGCGGGTGGACCAGAAGCTGGGGGAGGAGCTCGAAGTCAAAACCAAGGAAGCCAGCCCCGACGACCTGGCGGCCATCATCTACACCTCCGGCACCACCGGCCGTCCCAAGGGGGTGATGCTCACCAACAACAACTTCAACAGCCAGCGGGTGATCTCGGATTCCTTCGATTTCAACACCGACGACATCTGGTTCGGCCACCTGCCGATGTGCCACGTCTTCGGCCTCTCCTCCGACCTCCTGAATTCCGGCCAGCAGGCGGGCACGCTCTTTGTCCTGGAGTCGGTCGAAACGGAATACCTGCGTGCGAACCTCCGGCTCTGCCGCCCGACGGTCATGTCGAGCGTGCCCCGGCTCTGGGAGAAGGTCTACATCCAGATCAACAGCATCGTCTCGACCAAGAAGCCCTTCGAGCAGAAGGTTTTCCACTGGGCGGTCGGCGTGGGAAAGGAATGTTTCCTCCTGAAGCTGGATAAAAAACCGGTTCCGCTCGGGCTCAAGCTCAAGTCCAAGGTGGCCGGCGCGGTCTTCAAGAAGGTCCGGGGCGAGGCGGGCCTCGACCGCCTGCGGATCTGCCACACCGGGGGCGGGCCGGTTTCCCCCGACCTGATCGTTTTCTTCGGGGCCATCGGGGTGAACCTCTACCAGGGCTTCGGGCTGACCGAGACCTCCCCGGTCACCCATACCTGCACCCCCGCGAATCACAAGCTCGGCTACGTGGGCCAGCCGATCCCGGGGACCGAGTGCAAGATCGCCGATGACGGGGAGATCCTGATCAAGGGCCCCCAGGTGATGAAGGGTTACTTCCACAACGAAGAGGCCACCAAGGCGGCCTTCACCCCGGACGGCTTCTTCATGACCGGCGACATCGGGGAGATCACCCCTGACGGCCATCTCCGGATCACCGACCGGAAAAAGGAGCTGATCATCACCAGCGGGGGGAAGAACATCCCGCCCCAGCCGATCGAGATCGCCTTCAACACCGATCCTTTCGTGGAGCAGATTTTCCTGAGCGGGGACAACCGCAACTACCTGGTCGCCCTCCTGGTCCCGGATTTCGTCCGCCTCCAGGAATGGGCCAAGGAAAAGGGGGTTGAATACACCAGCCAGGAAGACCTGGTGAAAAAGAAACCGGTCCTCGACCTCTACCGGAAATCGGTGGACCAGGTCAACTCGCACCTGGCTAAGTACGAGACGATCAAGCGCTTCGCCGTCCTTCCCAACGCCTTCAGCGAGGCCGGGGGCGAGCTGACCCCCACCCTGAAACTCAAGCGCCGGGTGATCGAGAAGAAATACAAGGACGTGATCGAAAATCTCTATAAAGGAGGGGATTGAGTAAAAAAACTAATCTAGTGTAGTGTCCCAGCAACGGCTTTACAGTGATTAATATCATCGGTTTTGATTAGGTCGGGGCGGCCTTCCACGGCCGCCCGAAGAAGGGAGCCCGCGGCCTGCCCGAGACGACCTCTCGGGTCGGCCAGAGAGGGGCTCCCCTACGAAAAAAAGTATTGTCAGGGTTTTACTGAGACATAACACTAGGATGGGAACACTGAGAAATTGATGCAAAATACTCAAAATGTCATCCTGATCCCGCCTTGGGCGGGAGAAGGATCTTGTTTTTCGGTGTTCTCACTTGAAGGAGAGATTCTTCATGCTTCGGCAGGCTTCCCGCCGTTTCACACGGGACACGCAGGGTTCAGAATGACAGATTGGATTTTTAGCTACGGTCTCGGGAATTCCGGAGCGAAACAGACATGAACCGAAACGAACTTTTAAACGCCCTCGGCGGGATGCCGGACCGCCTGCTGAATCTCGCCCCGGGGATCTACCTGAGAAAAAATACCCAGTCCCGGGCTGATTATCTCGAAACCCTCGCTTTCTACCATCCCGAAAACTGGACGGAGAACCAGGAGCCGTTTTTGATTCTTCCCTCGACCGCGCCCGCCTACAAACGGGAGGAAAAAAAATGGTCCGGCTCCAAGGATATTTCCTTCAGCGTGATCGAATACCCCAGCCGGTACCAGCCGAGAAACCGGCGGATGGTGGAGGAATATAACAGCCATACCGCCAACCTCTCCGCCTACCTGGTGCTCTGGAAGCACGTGTCTCCCGCCCGCCGCCCGCTGGTTCTCTGTGTGCACGGACTGCAGATGGCCCGGCCCGGGAGGGCGGAGAAGATGTTCCGCATCCGGAAACTCCTCGATCTCGGAATGGACGTGGCCCTTTACATCCAGCCTTTTCACTGGCGGAGGGCCCGGGGCCTGCGCGAGTATTTTCTGAACCCCAATAATATTCCTTTCTTCCTGGAAACCTTCGCCCAGGACATCCATGACCTGCACGCGGGGGTTTTGCTTTTGAACAACCTGGGCTACGAGCGGGTCGGGCTGATCGGCGCCAGCCTGGGGGGATATGCCCTGGCCCTGTACGCGGCCGCCGGCCCGCGCGCGGACTTTCTGTTCCTGGTGGTTCCGGCGGTGGATTTTTCCCACTATCTCATGCCCCGGCCCGGGGGGTTCAGGTTCGAAGTGGATGAAAAAGTGACCGCCGCCACGCGGTCTGCGCTCCAGCTGGTTTCCCCCCTTCATTACCCGCCGCGTTTTGATGTCGGGAAAATCAAGGTGGTGATGCACCAGGGCGACCGGCTCTGCCCGGTGGAGAAAACCCGCGAGTGGATTCGAAAGTGGTTCGTCACGAACGTAGTCGAGGTTGTCGGCGGCCATTGGCTTTATTTCGACCACGACTCGCGCGGGGCGGCCTGGTACGGCTGGCTGAAGCAGATGGGATATATTCAGTAAGAAAGGGTTCGAGGGTTCAAGGGGCCAAGGGTCCGAGGGCAAAGCGCAGAGGGCAAAGGGCCCAAAACCCGTGAGGCGTTAGGCCTCCGGCCCGGAGGGCGTAAGGCGTTATTAACACGTTAGAGCGTTCATAGGGTTATTGGGTTATTGAGTTTTACCGGAACACCGGGGGGGGAATAGCACGGAGCAGAGGGCATAGAGTTAAAAGAATTTTGGCGGCGGTCCGCGGTCTGCGGTCCGCGGTCGATTTCACGGGAGCGAAACCTTTCCCCCCAAAAAGAAAAAAATGCTACATAAAAGTTATAAAGCCACAATGCGCGATAGAAATTTAATGAAAGCTGGGGGATAATCGAGAGGGAGGAGAGTGATGGCGAAAAAAGAACCGGCGGAAAGTTTCGGGGCCAAGCTGAAAAAGCTGCGGGAGAAAGAGGGCTTAAGCCTGGAGGAGCTGGGTGAGCGGACGGACCTGAAACCCTCATATCTCCGGAGCCTGGAGGAGGATGAGTTTCTGCCCCACGTGGCCGAGATTATCAAACTGTCGCGGACCCTGTCGGTGGAGCCGTCCTCCTTCATGGAGAAGGACCTGCCGGCCTCCCAGCCCGCTCGGAGGCAGAAGGACCATGAAGTCCGGACCCGGGATTACGCCTACAAAACCCTGACCCCCTTTGAGGCGGGACGCCACCTCATGGCTTTTCGGGTCACGATCGACGCGGAGAGCACGCACAAGAAGGTCGTTTACCGGCATGAGGGGGAGGAGTTTATTTACGTGATCAGCGGCCGGCTTCAGCTCCAGGTGGGGAAAAAGCATCACCGCCTGGATCCGGGCGAGACCGTTCGTTTTGATTCCAGCGAGAAGCATATCCTTAAGAATCCCGGGAGGGAGCCAACCGACCTGTTGGTCGTGGTCTACGCGCCCTGAAATGAAAACCGACTTATATGAAAAATACTTAGGCATGTCATTGCGAGGAACGAAGTGACGAAGCAATCTAATTTCAATTGGCGGAAAGAACGAGATTGCCGCGCCCTGCGGGCTCGCAATGACACATTCGAACCTAGGCTTCTCCGCATACTGTCAGATAGCTGTTTTAAGTTTGGTTTTTATTTGAACTTTGGATTTTGAAATTTGAGCTTGGGGGTTTAATCGATGTATTTTCCGATCTCCGAAGAAGAAAAGATGATCCAGATGATGGTCGCGCAGTTCGCGGCCCGGGAGGTGGCGCCCGGCGCGGCCGCCCGGGACGAGCGCGGCGAATTCCCCCGGGAGCTGGTGACGAAAATGGCCCAGCTTGGGCTTTGCGGGATGATGGTGCCTCCGGCCTTCGGGGGCTCGGGGGTGGGGGCGGTGGCTTACGCCCTGGCGGTGATGGAGATCGCCCGGGCCTGCGCCTCCACGGCTGTGACCATGTGCGTGACCAATCTTTCCTGCGAGCCGCTCCTGGCTTTCGGCACCGAAGAGCAGAAGAAGCGCCTGCTCGCCCCGGTGGCCTCGGGAAAAATCCTGGGCGCCTTCGCCCTGACCGAGCCCGAGGCGGGGAGCAACCTGACCGAGATCTCCTGCCGGGCGGAGAAGAAGGGGGGCCGCTACCTCCTCCGGGGCACGAAGGTTTTTATCACCAACGGCGCCTATGCGGGGCTGACTATCGCTCTGGCCCGGACCGCGGAAGGCGCCCGGGGCCTGACCGCCTTCGCGGTGGAAAAGGGCTTTCCCGGGTTCAAGGTGGGCCGGGAGATCCACAAGATGGGGCTGCGGGCCAGCAACACCGTGGAGATCCTGTTCGAAGATTGCGAGGTCCCGGAGGCGAACCGGATCGGCGGCGAGGGAGATGGCCTGCGGGCGGTTACCAACGCCCTCTACTCCGGGCGGATCGGCATTGCCGCCCAGTCCACCGGCCTGCTCCAGACCTGCCTGGACGAGGCCGCGAAGTACGCCCAGGAAAGGCGCCAGTTCAAGCGGCCGCTCTCGGGCCACCAGGCCATCCAGTGGATGATCGCGGAAATCGCCACCGGCCTGGAATCCGCCCGGCTCCTGACCCTCTCCGCGGCGGCCCTCAAGCAGCGGGGCGAGCCCTTTGCCCGGGAGGCCTCCATGGCCAAGCTTTTCGCTTCGGAAACCCTGGTCCGGTCGGCCTATCAGGCCCTCCAGATCCACGGCGGATACGGTTATACCCGGGAGTTTCCGATTGAACGGATTTACCGGGACGCGCGGGTGACCACCATTTACGAGGGGACCAGCGAAGTCCAGAAAATGGTGATCGCCCGGGAGACCCTGAAAGAAATCTGATATTGATTCTGAAGTAGGGGCAGCCGGCAATGGCCGACCGGGATCGGAAGTCTTATCTTCTTGTAGTTGCCCGATTTATCGGGCATGTTTATGGACGTCATCAGCTTGTTTATCCTGAGTTCTGTCGAAGGGCTGATGCAACGCAATAGCAAGGGAGCCGGCGGCCTGACCGAGACGACCTCTCGGGTCGGCCAGGGAGCGGCTCCCCTACGAAAATCTCAATAAATAAAAGAGGGAAACGCCATGGATAATGCCGGCAAAACCCCAAACCCTTTAAGCGTCCAGATCGCCTACTGCGGGGAATGAAATTATCTGCCGCAGGCCACCAGTCTGGCGGCCGCGATCGAAAAAGAATTCGGGACGAAGGCGAGCCTGAAGAAAGGCCGCGGCGGCGTTTTCGAGGTGACAGTGAACGGGAAATTGGTTTTCGACAAGCATGAAAAGGGCCGATTTCCGGAAGCCGGAGAGGTGCTGGCGGAAATCCGGAAGCTAGCATGATGCCGTCCTTTTTGTCATTCTGAACCCCGCTTTTAGCGGGGTGAAGAATCTCGGTTTGGATGAAGAATAAAAAGACAGATCTTTCGCTTCGCTCAGGATGACAGAAGGAAAACAAATCAGGATGATATGCAGGGATTTTCAACCCGGGGGTGAGTTCATGAAAAAAGCGCGGTTAGCTTCAACTTTTTCGCAGGGCGCGATCCTGGCGGCGGTTTTGTTTTTCGGCGGGTGTTCGGGAGGGGCCTCCGGCCCCTTCGCCGAGCTCGAGGACCAGGGCCTGGCCCAGTACCGGGGCGTGGCCAGGGTGGCGGAGAAAAGCACGTTCGAGAACGTGACTACCTTTTCCTTCGATCCGGCCAGCGGCCCCATCTGCCTGAAGAAGACCAATTACATAACCTCCATCCGGGACATCGGCTCCGACGACCTTTTTCTTTACCTGACCGGAGGCGGGGCCTGCTGGAAGGATTTCTGCTTCGCCCTTTCCGGGGCTTTCATCGGCATCGTGCCCGTGAATATCACCAATTTCGATGACCCCACTAACCCGGTCCGGGACATGAACGTGGTCCAGATCCCGAGCTGCGACGGCTCCCTCTTCTCGGGTGACTCCGACAATGACGACAACGGCGACGGGGTCATTGACCGGCCCCAGCACGGGATCCGCAACCTGACCGCCTCCCTGGACATCGCCAAGCAGTATTTCCCTAATCCGCGCCGGGTTTTCCTCGCCGGGTCCAGCGCGGGGGGATTCGGAACCATTCTGGCCACTCCCTTGGTGAGGATTTATTACCCGGATGTTCCCCTTTATGTTTTCAGCGACTCCGGGCCGGGCATCGTCAAGACCCACGATCCCCAGTTCCTGATTGATCTCCTGAATGATTTCAAAATCATGCGTTTCATTCCCAAGTCCTGTAAGGATTGCATCGCCAACGGCCACCTGACCCGGTTGATCGGGTACGGGCTCGAGCATGATCCGAACCTGAAGCTCGGGCTTCACAGCTCCTACGGGGACAAGGTCTACGCCAAATTATTCCTGGGGATCGGGGCCCAGGAATTCGGGGAGCAGCTGGTCCAGGAAACCAGTTACCTGAGCGCTAGATATCCGGACCGTTTCAAGATGTTCCTGACCGAAGGGGAGAAACACACTACCCTGATCGGGGACGCGGTTATCCCCGCCACCATGGTGGAGAGCTCGTCGACCGATTCCGACACCGGCATCGTGCTTGGGGGAATGTACACCACCGAACTCAACGGGGTGACGATCGCCGACTGGATCCGGATGATGCTGGCGGACGACCCCGGCTGGGTCAACGAGACCGCACGGTAAACAGCTCTGCTCGAACAGCTTGGGCAGAGCGCATGGGGCAAGGGGCATAGAGCATAGA
>JAPLJL010000002.1 GCA_026388615.1 Pseudomonadota bacterium
GATCACCGGGATCAGGATGATCAGGCCCGGTCCCTTGACCCCAATCGCCCGCCCGAGGCGGAAGATTACTCCCCGCTCATACTCGTTTAAAACCCGGATGGAACTCGCGAGGATCACGATTACCACTGCTACCAGAATCACTGCGCCCATACCCATATTTCCTCCTTACTTTAGTTTGTTTAGTTCAACTGGTCTGTTCTGTTTATGAATGGCATGGGGCAAAGGGCTCGGAGCATGGGGTAAATAATATTTCTAATGTCATGGCTCCCTGCACCCTACTCCCCGCTTTTTATCTTACCTTTTCACCTTGCTGACCCTGAGCATCATTCCCTTCACTTCCTCCACCTTCACCGGCTGGCCCTCCTCGATGGGTTCGGAACTTTCCGCGTCCCAGAGCTCGCCGTTGACGAAGACCTTGCCCTTCGGGTCGAGCCGGCTGGAGGCCTTTCCTTCCATCCCGATCATGCCCTCCTGTCCGGTGGTCGGTTTCCGGAGCTGGGCCCGGAGCGCCAGGGTCAGGGCCGCCACAAAGAAAGCCGCGGTGGCGAGCACCGCCGGGATGATCACCTTCCAGGAAGCGTGCATCCCCTCCACCGGTGAATCAAAAAGCATAACCGAACCTAGGATCATGGAAATAATCCCTCCTACGGTCAGAAGACCGTAACTGATGATTTTCACCTCGGCGATAAACAGAACCAGGGCCAGGACAATCAGAAGCAGGCCGGCGTAATTGATCGGCAGGGTCTGGAAAGCCACGAAGGCGAGGAGCAGGGAGATCCCGCCGATCACCCCGGGGACAATGGACCCCGGATTGGAAAGCTCGAAGAAAATCCCCCACATCCCGATAATCATCAATATATAAGCAAGGTTGGGATTGGCAATGGTGGTGAGGATCCGGTGGCGCATACCCATCTGGACGCGCTCCAGCCGGGCTTCCTTGGTTTTCAACGTCACCTCACCCGTCGAAACCTCCACTTTCCTGCCGTCGATCCGGGTGAGAAGATCGGTCAGGCTGGGGGAAATCAGGTCGATGACATTCTGTTTCAGGGCCTCCTCGGACTGGGTGGAAATACTCTTCCGCACCGCCTTCTCCGCCCAATCCTGGTTCCGGCCCCGCTTGGCGTCCAGGCCTCGGATATAAGCGGCGGCGTCGTTTTCCACCTTTTTCACCATCGCCTCGTCCATCTTGCCCCCGATCGACACCGGGTGGGCCGCCCCGATATTGGTCCCGGGGGCCATCGCGGCGATATGGGCGGCCATGGTGATGACGGCTCCGGCCGAGGCCGACCGCGCCCCGCTCGGGGAAACGTAAACCACCACCGGGACCTGGGATCCCAGGATGGCCTTGACGATATCGCGCATGGCCTCGTCCAGCCCGCCGGGGGTGTCCAGCTCGATCACCAGGCAGACGGCCTTTTCTTTCTCGGCCTCGGCCAGGTTGTCCAGGATAAACTCGGCGGAAATCGGGGTGATGGCGGCGGCCACGGTAATGACCCGGACCACGCCGGGCGCTTCCGCCGCTCGCGCCGGGGAAATGAAAACGAATGATATTAACAATGCCAGGAAAAGGTATTTAAAAATTTTCATTGTTATTATTTGCCCTTTGCTCCCTGCCCCTTGCTATCGCCCAGCAATATTTTGCCTAGGGCAGCTTGATTACGAGGCTCTCCGGACCGTTGACCTGGATGTTTTGCGTGTATTCTACTCCACTACCGGTGTTTATGGTATAGGCCCCGGGAGAAAGCCCGGCAAAGACAACATCTCCCCGCTGATCGGTTTTACCGGTCTGAGAAAAAGCCGGATCGGTAAAACGCGAATTCAGTGTGACCTCGCGCGCGGTCCAAGCGGAACCGTCTGAATTCACTAACCGCAAGGACAGGTTGAAGCGCGGGTGCCGATCGAAATTTATCCCTTGGCGGTAAAGCGAAATCCCGAGGGGAGGATCGAATTTTTCCGGTTCGGGAGCAGACATAAAATGATATTCGTTCCGGCTTAACTCCTCCCCTGCCGGGCCGGTGAGCGTCAGAGTCAGCTCATAATGGAAAACCGCCGGGATAGTCGTCAGGGGTGGCGAATAATCCAGGGTGTCGGCCAAGATCACGCTGTCGGAGGGAAGATCGAGCTGAAGTTCGCGCTCCGCCAAGCTCGATATCTTTACCCCTGTTCCCCGGGAAACCAGGATCGGTTTTTCCGGAGGCAGGTTGAAATACGAAGGCGAATCTCCCCAGGCGGAGGGATCGCCCCGGATCAGAAGGGAATTTTCTTCCCCTTCAAGCTGAACGCGCAGTTTGACCCCGGAAAGAACCTGGTGGCGGTCGTTGACAGCATATATCGGGATCCGGATCCGCTTCCCTTCGGAAAATATCCGCGTGGGGATATCCGCGGCGGCCAGGACGGGCTGGTTCAGCCTCTTGAACCATTCGTAGGCGAGGAGCGGCTCACGCCGGTAATCCACGACCCCCCAGGTAATCGAGGGCCACCACTGCAGGAAGGTGAACTGGAGGAAAGACCCGGTGGGATTGTACTTGTCCAGTCGAAAGCGCTCGACATACATCCGGTTGACCTCGGCCTGGTAAACCTGCGAGGCGAAGGCAAACTCGCGGAAATCGGAGTAGGTCTCCCCGTCGGGCCGGCCGAGATAAACCCCCAGATTCGCGAGCTGGGCATCGTGGAAAAGCCAGCCCCGGCGGATTTCCTCCCCGGCGTCCGCCGCGAGGGGCGGGAATAATTTCGGGCCGAGCTCCGTCCGCAGCCATTCCTCGGCGCTGTAGGCGATCCCCTGGGCTCCGAATTCGGTGGGGAAGGGAGCTTTCACCCCCGCGATTTCGTCGGCGGCGCCCTGATACCAGCCCAGGTAGAGGTGCTGGTCGCCCACCCCGGAGGCGAGCCGGATCGGGCGGGAGAAATCGATCCCCCGGGCCACCGCGGCCAGTTCCTGGTCCAGGGAATAATTCAGGCTGGCGTCGGTAAAGGGCACATGCTGTCCCTCCTGGAAGGGCTCGGCGGGGCAGGTGTCGGGTTGGATCAGAGGGCTGGCGCCCCCGGCGAAATAGTAAGGCTCGTTGTGGATCGACCAGGCCAGGACTGAAGGATGGTTGTAGTGCAGGTACATCCACTCGGCCAGCATCCGGGCCATCACCTCCCGGTTGCCGACGAGATTCGGGTCCCCGTTCGGGCGGGCAAAACCGCAGGGGGAATATTCCCACTGGAGGCTGAACTCGGAAATGAGACCGATCCCGAAGCGGTCGGCGTAATCATAAAAGATCGGCGGATCCACGTGGGAATAAGGCCGGAGGAAATTGATTCCCGCCTCGGCCAGGAGTTTAAAGTCACCGGGATAGAGGGCGTCGGCCTCGGCCAGGTAACCGGTCGGGACCAGGGTGGTGGAGCCCTTGAGGAAAACCCGTTCGCCGTTGATGTACCAGAAGAAAGCCCCGGGCCCGGTCTCGTCCATCCGGACCGTCCGGATCCCGAAGCTATCCACCCGGTGGTCGGAAACCTCCGTCGCCGAGTAAATCCAGGTCTCAGCCCGGTAAAGGTCGGGATCCCCGAGCTCCGGGTAACCAGCCGGCCACCAGAGCACCGGGTTCTCCACCGGGACCGAGAGGGAGAGACGGTGCGGCCCCGGGGGCACCCGGACCCGGGCCATCACCGTCCGGATGGCCGGGGAAGCAAAGGTTTCCCCGGCCAGATCGGCGCGCAGACTGGTTTGGATGGTTTTGCCGGTGCGGTTGGAAATGACGTACTCGAGCCTGACCGTCGCCCGGGAGTAATCCGGGGAAAGCTCCGGGGTGATAAAAACCTGGTCGAGGGTGAGCGGCCCGTAAGCCTTCAGGAGCACCGGCCGGACGATTCCTCCGGTTCCCAGGGTCTGAGCCTCGCGGGCCGAGAGCATGATCCCGCCGGGACGGCAGTCATGAAAATTGAGAACCCCCTTGATCCAGATCTTCTCGGAAAGCGAGAGGAAGGGGGCCTCGCCCTTCAGGCTGTAGTCATAAGGGTTGGTCACCTCCACCACCAGCAGGTTATCCCCGGCCTGGAGCAGCCGGCTGATCTCGAAGCGGAAAGGATTGAAGTAGCCCTCATGCTCGCCCAGGAATTTCCCGTTCAGCCAGACCCGGGCGAAATAATCCACCCCCTCGAAAACCAGGTCAAAAACCTGCGACCGCGAGAGGGATTCCGCCTCCACCGGGAAATGCCGGCGAAACCAGACCGGCTGATAGAAGTCGGAAAGCCGGGGATCGAAGCGGGCGAAATGGCCCGGGATCGGCATCCGCTCCCAGTCGGAATCGTCGCGCCCGGGGGAAGACCACGGGGGAGAATCACCTTCCCCCCGCGAGCGGGGGTCGGCCCGGTAAAGCCATTCGCCCGAGAGATCCCGGGTGGAGTCCACCTCCCGGAAGGGCACGATCTCCGCCGTCTGGCTGACCTCGGAAGGGGTGACCGGCCCGGCCAGGACCGCGGACGCGAAAACCGACCCGGGCATGGCCGGGTAACGGGTATCGGGAAACCCAACCGGGGCGGGCCCGGACTGCTCCCGGCAGGACAAGCCGAAAACCAGTAAAAAAAGCGGAAGATATTTGGTGGCGATTTGCATTAGGCCCAATATTCCTGATTACGATTATTTTAGCCCATTTTACCACTTGATTTCTGTTTTTCACCTGATATAGTAATCATCCTAAACTTTAGGTTTTAATAATTTTCCGGCCCGGAAATTTTAAAAGGAGGTGGAGAGCAATGACCAAGGCCGATTTAGTCGATGCGGTGGCGAAGAGCAACAAGAAATTAGAGATTTCCAAAAAAGAAATGAACGCCATTATTGACAATATTTTCGCCGAAATCGTCAAGGCTATTAAAAAGGACAAGCGTTTTGTCTATCCTGACTTCGGCACCTTTGTGGTGAAAGCCTTGAAAGCCCGCAAGGGGCGCAATCCCCAGACGGGGAAAGAAATCCGGATCCAGGCCAGTAAAACCGTCCGGTTTCGCCCGGCTCCCCGCTTGAAGAAAAACCTGTAAAGATTTTTCCAGACGACAGGGGTTTTTCCCGATTTTTTGTCATTTCCCATCCGCCCGCGAGGGCGGATGTTTTTTGGGCCGGTGCCCGCCGGCCGACCTCCTGCTCTTTTCGGGACCGGATTAGAAAAACGCTTGACTATCCTCTCCGGCCGGAAGAAAATATTTCTTATCCAAAATATCCGGACGAGAAAGATCATGAAAAAAATCACCGATGGCGAAGAAATCTTCCAATTTATCGATACCTTCAACCTGTGGATGTCGGAAACCCGGCGTTATTCCTCGGAGCTTCTCAGCCGTTACCGGATCACCACGCCCCAGCTGACGGTGCTCCGGTTGCTGAAGACCGCCGGTGATCTCCGGCTTTCCGATCTCTCCGTTAAAATTAACCTCACCAACTCCACCGTCACCGGGATCATCGACCGCCTGGAACGGGCGGGCCTGGTCAGCCGCCAGCGCTCCACCGACGATCGCCGCGTGATCCTGGTGAAAATCACGGCCAAGGGAAGGGAGACGGCGAACCTGGTCCCGGCCCCCCACCTGGAATTAATCCGGAACGCTTTCTTCGCCCTCCCGGAGGAAGACCGGGCGGAACTTTTCCGCCTCCTGCGTAAGTTCCACGAGTCCATTACCACCCTCCGTCCCCCGCCGCCGAAACCTAACTCCTGAAGAAACTAGTGTGGTGTCTTAGTAAAAACCTTACAATAATTTTTTTCGTAGGGGAGCTCCTCCGCGGGCTCCCTCATCCAGGCGGCCGAGGAAGGCCGCCCCTACATAATCAAAACCAAGGATCTTAACCACTGTAAAGCCGTTGCTGGGGCACTAAACTAGAGAGGGAAACATCATGAAAAAATGTGCCTGTTTTTCGCTTTTCGTCCTGTTCTTTTTCCTCTGCGGTCTGGCCGGGGCCGCCCCGGAAGACCGCGCGCTCGCGGGGCCGAAAGCCGAGGCGGAAAAGATCTTCACCCAGCGCTACGAGGTCGAAAAAGCCCGGCAGCTGATCCAGGCCTACGAAAAGATCCTGAACCAGGTTCCGAACTCGGAGGAATACTGGATCAAGCTCTCCTACGCCTACTTCTGGCTGGGCGACCGGCTGGCGGTCGAGAAAGTCCAGAAGAAAGAACTCCTGGACGCTTACGATAAATCCATCCGGGCGGCCCGGGAGGCGATCCGGGTCAATCCCGACAGCGTGGGCGGCAACTTCTGGGCAACGGTAAGCCAGGGCCGTTACACCCTGGTGAAAGGCATCCTGGGCGGGGGGTTCGGCCTGGGGGCTTCCATCCAGGGAATGATGATAGTTACCCGTGACGACATTAATTTCTATTTCGGCGGGGTTTACCGTTACTGGGGCCGATTCGTTTTCGAGATTCCCAAGCTCGGCCGGAGAATCATCAACTTCAAAATGGAGGAATCAGTTTTCTTCCTGAAAAAGGCCCTGGAGGTCGCGCCCAATTTCTTCATGAACCATGTCTACCTGGCGGAAACCTACCTGGATATGGACCGGAAAGACCTGGCCCGGGAAGAACTTTCCTGGGTCCTCACGACGAAGCCGGGTATCCTCCCCCAGGCCGAGCCCGAGAACCGGCTCGAGCAGGACCGGGCCCGCCTGATCTGGAAAGAAGAATTCAAAGAACCGCCGCCCGGGCCGTAGACTGATAATCCTTTCCTTAAATATCCACCCGATCGGGTTTTCTTATTTCGTCAACGTAAGTGGGTCGAGCGGTTGGGGTTGCGCGGCTCGTTTCGGTTGGGTTTTTCGGTTGCGGTTAATAATCAAGCCGCTAGACGTTGCCCGTTATACGACACGAGCAGCCCAACCGATCAACGCAACCCGTTTTTTGTCGGAAGCCCGTTATGATTTGGAAGCGGGTTCGGAAGCTTTGGCCGCGAGGCCGGAGAGCAGGATATTCGCCAGCAGGTCCGACCTTTTTTCCAGGTCCCGGATATTGTCCTCGATCAGCCAGAAAGAAAACGCCCCGCTGACCAGGCCGGCCACGGCCACGGCCAGATCTTCCGGCGGGATGCCGGTTTCACCGCTGGGGAGGGATCCGTTGAAACTCACCCGCAGAAAATTGAGGAAGCGTTTGAACTCATCCCGGATTTCTTCCACCAGGGGATCGTTGCTTTTCTGCTTGACCAGTGCCCGGGCGAAGAAAAGCACTTTGAAAGCTCCCTGGTTATTTTTGAAAAATTGCAGCTGCCCCTGGATCAATAACCTGATCCGTTCGGAAAGATTGCCGGTCTCCGGGATCTGGCCCTTCATATTCTCGATGAGCTCATCGGTCGAATGCCTGACCAGGTAGACGATCAGGTGCATCTTGCTATCAAAGTGACCGTAAAGGGTTCCCTTCCCGATATCGGCAGCCTCCGCGATTTCTTCCAAAGTAGCCTGGGACAGACCCCGGGAAGAAAAAACTTCATAGGAAGCCTTCACGATTTTATCCAGAGTTCTTTTCTTTTTTCTTTGTGAACGGCTTATTTCTTCCATTGTAAATTTGGGCTTTTAAAAACTGACTGGTCATTCGAAACCGACTGGTCAATGACTAAATACTACCTGACAAAACCCCATTTTGTCAATATTAATAAGGAAGGCGTTTAGATGTCAGGTGATGGGTCTGTGGTTTAAGGTTTGAAGTTTGAAGTTTGAAGTTTAAGGTTCAGGATTTTCAACTTTTAACTTTGAACTCTGAACTTTGCCCCTCTGGGGTTCTCGTCCTGAGACCCCCATTGGGGTCGAAGGAAGCTTTGACCTTTGAGCTTTTCTTGGCGATTCCCGTGATGAAATTGCGCTGGAAATCGAAAAGCAATTCTTTTTTTCCTTCATATTCAAGCCAGAGGAGTTTTTCCTTCAGCACCTTTCCAATCACCGCGGAGCTTATCCCCCTCCGGTCAAACATCCTGACTATCCCGCGGGATTTTTGGGGAGGAGCGGTCAGCACAAATCCATAGGACGGAAAGGTTAAAAGCCAATCGGCCAGGGTGAATATTTTTTCCGGGCGGATGATGGATTCAAGTCTAATTTCCGCCCCACGGCCCGACGCTTCGAGCAGCATACCCAGGCTGGTCACTATGCCGCCATTGCTTATGTCCTTGGCCGCGTGGGCGAGTTTCTTCCCGGCGATCCGGGGCAGCAATCCCAGGTCACCCAGCAATCGCTCCGGTTTTTTCCAGTGATGCGTATCCCAGGTGCGCGCCCCGCCCTTTCCCCTCCGCCCGCGTCTCAGATCCATCGCCAGGATGATGTCGTCCCCAACCCGGGCCCCGCTGCTCATCAATAAATGCCGGGCCAGGCCCACCGCCGCCCCGGCCAGGCCGGGAGCGGGTGCGTCGGGATGCAAATGGCCCCCGACCACCGGGAGCCTGAGCCTCTGGATCTCGGTTTTTATCCCGCGCAGGATGGGTTCCGCCCGCCGGGGATTGGGGATGGAAATCACGTCCACCAGCCCCAGGGGTTTTCCCCCCATCGCGTAGATGTCATTGGTGTTGGC
>JAPLJL010000204.1 GCA_026388615.1 Pseudomonadota bacterium
TACGCCTCACGCCTCACGCCTTACTATAATTTATTAATGTCTTCCATGATCAGGTCGGCGGTGATCCCGCCCCCGGCTATTACCATCGGCACCCCGCCGCCCGGATGGGTGGAGGCCCCGGCCAGGTAAAGCCCCTCGATGCTCTTCGAGCGGTTGGAGGGCCGGAAGACCATGCTCGAAGGAATGTCGTTCTGCAGGGCATAAACCGCGCCCTCGGGGCTCATCAGCCGCCGCTCGAAATCCACCGGGGTGGAAATGTTCTTGTAGACAACCTGGTCCCGGATCCCCGGCCAGAGGGTCTGGTCGACGAAATCGAGAACCATCTCGATGAACTCCCCTTTCCTTTCATCCCAGTTCCCCCGGTCAAGCCGGTAAGGCCCCATCGTTCCCAGGTTAAAGGCATGGTGGCCTTCGGGCGCGAGGGAGGGATCGATATGAGTGGGCCAGCAGAGCAGGCAGATCGGCTTGGGAGGGAATTTGCCTTTCAGGTAATATTCGTCCCAGATGCTGTTCATCAGCTGGTAATCTCCGAGCTGAAGCGAATGGTGCGCCCGGAGGGGAACCTTTCCCTTTACCCCCAGGTAAATCATCGGCATGGGCATGGAAAGCTTATAGCTCTTGATCCCCTTCTTCACCCGCCCGGTCAGGTTCTCCTCGCCGATCAGGTCAAGATAGAGACGTTTGGCGTTGATATCCGAGACCACCACGCGGGAGAAAATCTTGGTCCCGTCTTTCAGCTGCACCCCCCGGGCCCTTCCATTCTCAACAATTACCTTGGTCACCTCGGTTTTTAACTTGAGTTCAAGCCCGTGCTCCTGGCCCACCGCCAGGATGCCCTTCGGGATCGAGATCATCCCCCCCATGGGATAATAAATCCCTTCGTGCTCGGTATACCCTATGGCGGCATACATGCCGGGGCAGAGCCGGGGCGGCAGGCCGATCCAGTAGGACTGGAAACCCAGGGTGTTGAGAATCTGATGGTGGCTGAACCATTTCTTGATCATGTACTCGTAGGTCAGATAGAAGGCGGGCATGAACTTGATCATCGCCGGGGCGCGCAGGAACATCTTGACCAGGCTCGTCCAGGACTGCATGTCGTTGTGTAGGAACTGGCGCATCCCCTTATCCGAGGCTTCCTTCCAGAACTTGCAGTAATCCAGCCACTTCTCCGCATCCCGCGGGGAGATCTTCTTGAACAGCTCGTAGGTGGCGTTGATGTCAGTGGGAATATCAAGGTGCTCGCCCTCCGGGGTCCGGAAAGAGTACATCGGGTCGCAGGGGCGGAGATCAATATATTTCTCCCGCTTCCGGCCCAGGCGCTCGAAGATCGCGTCGATCGCGGGAACGAATTCCACGATCGAGGCGCCGGTGTCGAAGTGAAATCCCTGGTCCTCAAAAGTGGAACAGCATCCCCCGATAATGTGGCTCTGTTCCAGCACCAGGGTCTTTAATCCCCTCTTGGCCAGGATCGAGCCGCAGGAAACCCCGCCTCCGCCGGCTCCGATCACGATCGCGTCATATTGTGGTTTTTCCATCTTCCCTCCCCCTCTTGGTTTTGGCAGTAATCTGGGATCCATCATATAAATTATTTATTTCAAGAGCAAATGATTTGTTTAAAAAGCCAGGGTTTTACCTGATTTATGAGGCTTCGTCGGTAGGAATATCAGATCAACCCGATAAATCGGGCAGCTACAGCGCTCGAACATGCTCGGGCCGGAGAACCTGGGGGTTTTTGAGGGCGTAATCGATGGTTTCCAGGAGGGCTTCTTTATCCTGCGGGAGCGTGCCTCCCAGGGCGAGATAATTGGAGGCGTGGTTGGTGCGGAACATGCATTCCTTTTCCATTTCCAGCCCTTCCACCAGCATCCGCAGTTCCCGGAGAAATTCATCCCGCTCCAGTGGGGCCCATTTTTCTCCAGCTTGAGATTTGAAATAGCCCTCGAAAGGACCCAGCATCAGCGTGAGAGCGCCGATGTAATGAGGCTGGATCTCATTCAATATGGTCGCCGTCGCGCGGGCGTGCCGCTCGCTCCGTTCTCTCCCCCCGATCCCCAGGATCACGGTTACCGAAAGCTCAAAACCGGCGGTGATCGCCTTGCGCCCGGCCTCGATGACCTCCGCCCGGGTCGCGCCCTTATCAATCCGGGCCAGAAGTTCCTCATCCCCGGTTTCCACCCCCAGGTATAAAATCTTCAATCCCTCTTCCCGGAGAATTTTAAGTTCGGCATCGCTCTTGTGCAGAAGATTGGAAGGATTGGCGTATGTAGTAACCCTTTCGAGCTTCGGGAAGGAATGGTAAAGCAGTCGGAGCTCCTTCTGGAGCGTCGGGGTCTTGACCGCCAGGGCGTCGCCGTCGGCCAGGAAAACCCGGCGGACTCCGGGATATTCAGCTTTGACGATTTCCACGTCTTTCCTGAAATCCTCGAATTTCCGGATCCGGAACTCCTTCATCTTGTACATCCCGCAAAAGGCGCACCGGTTATGGGAACAGCCGAGAGTGGCCTGGAGGATCAGCGAATTCGCCTCGCTGGGCGGCCGGAAAACCGGCTCATTGTATTGAAGGTCCAAAATCATGTCAGTCACCGGTAAGCTGCGGAGTATTTATGTTAAAAGCCTTCATATTATCTTTTGTCATTCCTGCGACTTGTCCTGAGCAAAGTCGAAGGAAAGCAGTAATCCAGACAAATAATCCTGGATTCCGGGTCAAGCCCGGAATGACGGAATAAGATAGCCCGCCGGCAGGCCTCGAAGGATAATCAAGTCAATTCGCTCCCATAAACTGGTTTCCGATTACCGGCTACATGTCGTTTTCTTTACGCTGTTTGTACGCCTCCTGCCAGGATTCCATGTCCATGTGGCCATAAACCTTTAAAAAGGTTTCCACGATCGTCTCGTAGGGCAAGTCGGCAAAGGAACCATGGTTTTTCACATACTCGATGTGGATGATTTTGCCATCGAGGTCGTATTCGGGAAGCATGGCATCGTTTTCCCCGTCGAATTCCACGGGTACGATCCGGTTTTTACGGCAGAGCGGGAGGTCGAAGGCGGGAGTGGCTTTGACCCATTTGCCGTTAAGCAGAAACTCGGCAAAACCGTGATAGGTGAAAAGGTTGGTCCCCATGGCTTTCACCACGTATTCGGGGGCGCGGTGGTTCCTGATGTCGGCAAACCCGAGCCGACTCGGGATTCCGGCGGCCCTCCCCAGGGCCGCCAGCAGGACGGCCTTCATCACGCAGAACCCCCCGCCCCGCTCGAGCGTCCGGCTGGCCCGGTATTCATCGAAGGTCAGGAAGTCCACGAACATGTCGTACTTGATCCGGTCGCGGACGAAATAAAAAACCGCTTTCGCCTTTTCCGTCGGATCAGTCATCCCGGCCGTAAGCTCCCGGACTTTCCGGATAATTTCCGGGTGATCGCTCTCGATCGCCGGGGTTGGTTTCAGATATTCATTCATTTCCATGTTCGTCTATCTGAAATGTTCTGTAGGTGGCAGACGGTAGGTGGTAGGCCGGGAAAACATTGTCACGCAGGTTCTTTCCCTGCCTGCTGCCTACTTCATGCTGCCTACTTTTTATTGCATCTGCTCTTGATCTCTTCTATCCGCTGACGGAAAAACCCCGCCCGTTGGACATCGGTATCCTTGCTTAAAGATTCTTCCATAATCTGGATCCCGCGGGAACATTGTCCATTCTGGGAAAGGGCGATTCCCAGGTTATAACGCGCCCCCAGGTTGTCTGGGGCTGATATTCCTCCACGGCCGCATTCCACATGCTTTTTTTCTGAAACATGAACCCCAGGTTATAGGCGGCTTGGGGATCCTCGGGATCGATTTTCACCGCCTTTTTCAGCTCCGCGATAGCTTCGTCCAGCTGTCCCATATATCCATAGAGGATCCCGAGATTGGTATGAGCTTCAAAATAATCAGGGGCCGAATCCAGGATTTTCCGATATTGTTGTTCCGCCGCTTTTAAATTCATCTGGTCTTTGTTAAGAGTTCCCAGGTTAATCCGGGCCCTGTACATGGTCGGATCCATCTCCAGACCATTTTGATAGTACTTTTCAGCCTCCACTGGCACGCCCTTAGCCTGGTAGGCAATGGCCAGGTTAAGCTGAATTCCCGGGTTGGAGGGGGTTATCCGGTAGGCGCGGTTCAATTCCTCGATGGCCAGGTCGTACTTTCCCCGCATGTTATAAGTTGCGCCCAGATTTAAATGTGCCATCGCATTGTTCGGAAATCTTTCGAGGGTCTTCTTCCACATCGTGACGGCGTCTTTCCAGTCTTGATTCCTGATCACCGTCCGGACTGAACCGGCCAGGACGAGCAAAGACAGGAACACGTAAGCGAGTGTCCTGGTCTTCCTGACCACATACAGCTTTTCCAGCCCCATTCCCAAAAGCAGGCAAAAAGCGAAAGAAGGCAGATAAAGATAATGCTCGGCCAGCAGGTCATGATGGGGGATGATATGACACACCGGCAAAAGCGTGAGGAAAAACCAGAGCCCGAGAAATCCCGCCCAGCTCGACTTTTTCATCGCCCAGACGCTGCCCGCCGCCAGGGAAATTACCAGGACCGCCGCCAGCCACGCGGCCGGGTCCCCCAGGTGATGCGTTATGGGAAAGTTGTAGGTAATGCTCAGTTTCAGGGGCAGGATCAGCAGGTAGATGTAATAGGCCAGGATCTTCCCGACCGTCAGGAAATTCAGGAAAACGCTTCCGCCGTAATAGGCCTTCTGGTTCGAAACCTTGAGAATGAAAACCGTATAGTAGGCGAACAACAGGGCCGTAATGAAAAACAGGAGGTACTGCCACCAATATTTCCGGAGAATCCGGAAAGGCGCCAGGAAAAAGCTCTTCCAGTCCTGCCCTTCCTTCTCTTCCGTCATCCAATCGTACAGGAGAAAAATAACCGGCAGGGTAATAGCCATCTCCTTGGAAAAACAGGCCAGGAGGTACGTCAGGTAGGCGGAAAGCAAAAATCCCAGTCTGCCCTGCGTCCGGTACCTGACAAACAGGACAAACCCCAGGAGAAAAAACAAAGTGGAAAGAATGTCCCTCCGGCCGGAGATATAAGAAACCGCGTCGGTATGCACCGGGTGGACGGCGAAGATCAGGGCCGCGACGAACGCCGGGAAGAGCCGCTCCCGCCCGAGCAGTCTCAGGGCCAGGAAGAATACCAGAAGGCAGGTCAGGACATGGAAGAGAATGTTGGAGATGTGATACCCGATGGGATTGAGGCCGGTAAACTGGTAATCAATCATGTAGGAGAGATGCCGGACGGGCCTTTGCAGGGGCGCTCCCCCGGTAAATCCCAGGATCTGGGGAATATTCCGGAAGCTCTTGATGACCCGGTTCTCCGCGATGAGATGGACATCGTCGAAGATAAACCCGCCCTGGAGGGAATTGAGATAAACCAGCACCGCGGCCAGAACCACTATCCCCAGAAAAATCAGGAGCAGAGATGATCGATGTTCTCCCGGGGAGAAGTTTCCCTTCTGGGCTGACGTTTTCCCAGGGCCGGTTTGGCCCGATCTTTTTCCTTTTCTTGTCCGGGAACCCATGATTTAATAATTATGTAGGATTATTCACCGGAAATGCAAAACCGAAAAGGAGGTTTGCCTTGATTCCATCCCTGGTCCAAACAATAAAGGAATTAAACCTGGATTTCTGGGTCCTCTTCGGTTTTTTCGCCCAGTTCCTTTTTTTCATGAGATTCTTCATCCAGTGGCTGGCTTCCGAGCGGAAGGGTGAAAGCGTCATTCCCCTGAGCTTCTGGCTTTTCAGCGTCGCGGGAGGGTTCTGCCTGCTGCTCTACGCCATTCACAAGGTGGATCCGGTTTTTATTCTCGGGCAGGGCCTGGGGTTGATAATTTACCTCCGTAACCTGGCCCTGATTTTCCGGAAAAAGAAAACTATTTCCGAATAATCAAGTTCAGAATGACAATTATTAATGAAGAATTTCGCCGGAGGAGACCGGCTCGGGATAGAATATTTTTATTCCGGGATAATATTTGAACACATCCGGGTTGAGATGCTTTTTGCATTCCTCTTTTGAAGCATTTTTTTGATTTTTAATTTCCATTTCCGATTGGTTGGATAATTCCCTGTTTTTTACAGTCAATTCCCTGTCCATTTCCGCGATCCGGGCTGAGGCTTTTTTCTCCTTGCCCTCCCAATAACCCTGGCAGCCGAAATCGGTGTATTTCTCCTTTTTCCATTTACTACAGACGCTGTTCCCTGAACCGGTATTTTTCGACTCGACGCAGACTGAATTGATTTTTTCGCAGGTCTTCTTTCCGGCCAGGACTTCCTTCCGGATATCATCGGCAGCTTTCTGATTTTCCTTGTTATTGATCAGGATTGATTTCTTGTATTTTTCTTCAATAACGCTGGCTTTCGGCTCTTCTTCCTTCATGCAATCCGACCAGAGCGTATATCCCTTATCGGCCACTTTCGCCGGATTCTGATAAAGAAGATTCAATTTATTTTTACACTCGGCCTCATGCGCGCTTTTCGGATGAGCCAGGGCGAATTTTTCATAACCCAGGATCGTGTCTTTTTTCACCGCCTGGTTCCAGGCATGGTTGGCGCAGGACAGGGTAAAAGTGCTTGATAGTACCAAAAACCATATTTTAAGTACCTTATTTATTTCATTTTCCAAAATTAACTCCTTTTTTTATAAATTAAAAATGTGACCGAAGACATCCACCTGCAAATCATCCCGTTTTAATATTTTCTGCGCTATCATTCTCTTCGAGAGCCTTGGAGATCTTTTTAAAGCGATTAGATTGGATTAGATAGAGCAAATAAAATATAAGTACAAATCCCATTAAAAATAGCAAATCAAACCAAGATGAACTGTTTTCATAATTTTTCAAAAAGAAAAAAGCCATGATCCACACGATACATGCAATCGAAAACCAATTAGGTCTCCCTATTATAACTGCATTCGAATTATTCATATTAAAAACAATATGGCCATGCATGATCGGTGTATATTGAAAAAAAGTAAAACGAAATGCCCAAGTTTCTCT
>JAPLJL010000151.1 GCA_026388615.1 Pseudomonadota bacterium
GCCATTTGATTTTCTTTCCCTCCCTTCGGGAGCGGCCCTGATAGGAGATTGGCACTTCCAGGATCCTGACCTTTTTCCGGGCCAGCTTGGCGGTGATTTCCGGCTCGAACCCAAACCGGTTTTGTTCCAGGGAAATGGATTTTATCACTTCATTTTTAAACAGCTTGTAACAGGTTTCCATGTCGGTCAGCGCCAGCCCGGAGCACCGGTTGGAAAGAAAGGTCAGGAAACGGTTGGCCCAGTAGAACTGGAAAATGAACGCCCGCCGGGGATTGTTTAAAAATCTGGATCCATAGACCACTTCGGCCCGGCCCGCGGCGATCGGTTCCAGCAGCTTCGGGTAATCCCCGGGGTTGTATTCCAGATCGGCATCCTGGATGACAATGACCTCACCCGCGGCTTCCGCGATGCCCCTTCTCAGGGCCGCGCCTTTGCCCCGGTTCCGGTCCTGTAAAAAAATCCTGACCCGGCTAATCTCCCCATTCCCCCCTTTGTCGAAAGCCTGCCCGAGCCGATGGCTCGGCTGGCCCCGAGGCTCGCCCAGGGTGTCGGCCAGGGGGGGGTGAGGGGGGATTTTCATTTCCGGGGCGGAAGGCCGCGTTTCGGAGAGTTTTTCCAGGAATTCGCGGGTTCCGTCGGTAGAACCATCATCGACAATGATGATCTCCTGGTCCAGGTCGACCGCCTGAATTCTGGCCAGGATCAGCTCCAGGGATTTTCTTTCGTTATAGACGGGGATGATGATCGAGAGTTTCACTTAAGTCCTTCCCGCTGTTTTTCTCCAACGGATTGTTTCGTAGTATGCCGATTCATCGGCTCTTTGTAAAATCGCCCGATAAATCGGGCAACTACAAGGTTGAAGAAATTCTGATTGAATTATTCGGGCTCAGATTTCGATTGTCATTCCATCGTAGGCGGGTTCGATGCCGGCCGGGAGGGACCCCTTCAGTTCATCGTAATCAATCGAATGGTCAAAATGGGTTAAAGCCGCCCGGGCGGGGCGGAGCTCCGCGATGATCTTGGTAGCGTCCTCGACGGTGAAATGGGTGGGGTGGTATTCCCGGCGCAGGGCGTCCAGGATCAGAAAATCCAGTCCCTGCAGCTCTTTTTTGGATTCCTCCGGCAGTTCGCTGCAGTCGGTCAGGTACGCGAAGCGTTTGGGTTTCTCCCCGGGTTCGATAAAGCGGTATCCGAAGATAGGCAGGCTCCCATGCATGATTTCGAGGGGGAGAATTTTCAATCCGAAAAGCTCGAATTCTTCTTCCACCGCGTTGGTTTCCAGCAGGGGTTTGCCGCCGCCGATCGGGGTGACGTTGAAAATGTAAGCGAAGACCCGGCGGATGAATTGCATGGTTTCCTCGCTCCCGAAAACCGGGATGATTTCCCGCTGGAGGAAATTGAAGTTCCGGAGCTCATCAATACCGTGGATATGATCGGCGTGGGTATGAGTGAAAAGCACTGCGTGGACCCGGCGAATTTTATTGGCGAGGGACTGGAAGTAAAAGTCGGTGGCGGTATCGACCAGGATATTTTTATTCTCGAGACCGATGAGGATGGAAGCCCGGGTTCTCCGGTTGCGGGGTTGGTCCGAGCGGCAGACCGGGCAATCGCAGCCGATCACCGGCACCCCGGTCGAGGTTCCGCAGCCTAAGATTGTAATTTTCATTTTCTTTTTATTTATTGTAGGGGCGGCCTTCAACGGCCGCCCGCGGGAGCCCGTGGAAGGGCTCCCCTACTTTCTCAGGCTTGCAAATCCCCGCGGTCTTGCCGCGGGGAGTCTCATTGATATTCCGCAATCGTCAATCGTCATTCGTCAATCTGCAATTGGAAAACAGTTACTCTTTCACGTCCTGGGTGTAAAATTTCAGCTTGGTTGAACCGACGCGGATAGTATCCCCGTCGGTGATTTTGCGGCTGTTGATCTGGACCCCGTTCACGAAGGTTCCGTTGGTGGAAGCCAGGTCGCGGACATACACGTTATCGCGGGAGAAGGCTTCCAGCACGGCGTGCTTTTTGGAAATCTCCGGGTCTTCCAGGACCACGTCCGCGTCCGTCCGGCCGATAATGACCCGGCCCTTCCCGAGCTCGAAGATTTTCCCTTTTCCGGATTCGGAGATGATCTCCAGAAAAATTTTCTTGCGGAAAGGCAGGGGCAGGTCGGGGCCGAAGAGGTCTTCCTCTTTGCCTTTCCGGATGGTTTTTTCGATGGGGTTAGGTTTTTTTACCATTTAACCAGAAAAAAAATTATCCCACACACCAGAAGAAGAATCAAGAGATACCAGATCCAGATCCTTCCGGATCCTTCTCCCCGCTCCCGTCCCGTCCGGCCCCGGCCCCGGGCTTCGTAGGTTTTCGATTTGATGATCGAATCGACGATGGAGGACTCGGCCCAGGCCGGAGTGGATTCCGGGCTGGAGATCCGGGTGCTGGGATCGGAATACCTGGGCTCCTGGTCCGCGTTATTTCGACCCGTCGAATTTCCCGGCGGCTGGTTTTTATAAACCTCGGCGGCCAGAGCCTGGGCGAATTCGCTGAGCTGGGAGAAGCGGTCGTGAGGGTCCTTGGCCAGAGTCTGGAGCAGGATTTCGTCCCAGAGGGCGGGGATGTCCGGCCGGATCCGGCGGGCCGGGACGGGTTTTTCGTTCAGGATGCTCAGCCCGATCGCCTTGATATCGTCTCCCGGGAAGGGCTTCTGGCCGGTGATCAGCTCCTTCGCGGGTGAGGTCGGATCCTTCGAAGCGGGCGATCCCGAAATCCACCAGCTTGAGCTCAAAATGAATCCCGAAATCCAGAGAGGTCGGCCCCGGGCCATCATTCCTGGACTTGGGACTTGGAAACTGCGACTTGGGACTGATGAGGATGTTCCCGGGTTTGACATCGCGATGGACCACGCCCTGGGTATGGGCGTAGTCCAGGGCCGAGGCCGATTTCTGGGCGATCAGCAAAATCTGGTCAATCGAAAAAGGATGTTTTTCCCGCAGCAGGCGCTTGAGCGAAGGGCCCGGGACATATTCCATGGCGATGTAGCAGAACTCGGATTCCTCCCCGGCGTCATAAATCACCACGATCCCGGGATGCGAAAGCTTCCCCGCGATCTTGGATTCCCGGATGAAACGTTCCTGAAATTCCTCCGCCGCCGAAGCTGAGCCCTCTTCGAGCCAGCGGGAGGAAAAATCCACCACCTTGAGCGCGACCGGCCGGTCAATCCGGGGGTCGCGGGCCTGGTAAACAATCCCCATTGATCCGCGCCCGACCTCGGTTTCGATCTGGTACCGGCCGATTTTGGTGGG
>JAPLJL010000301.1 GCA_026388615.1 Pseudomonadota bacterium
CAGGGAAAGCCGCCCTTCATAATCTAAACAACGTAGTGGCCGACCTTGGTCGGCTTTGAATGTCCCGCCAAAGCGGGACCACTACACTTATTACGCAGGCTGAAGCCTGCGGCTACCAGCTTCTTGAAAATTGTTTTTGTAGTGGCAGGGCTTGCCCTGCGGAATTTGTCGAGCAAGCTCGACCACTACCAAGGCTAAAGCCTTGCCCTACAATTTGGCCTATCTCGTCTGTCTCGTCTATCTGTCTATTTGGTCTATTTGGTTTGTTTAGTTAACTCGAAACCCGAAACTAGAGACTCGAAACTGGTTTTCTGGCCCCGGTCTTTTTTACCCCGGTGGGGTCGAAAGAACCCGAAAATCCGGGCTTCGAGCCACTCCAAAACCGAACGGTAAATAATCGTAATCACCGTCGGTGATTCGGATAATACCTCCTCTTCCCCAAACCAAGGCACGGTTCATGCATTTCAAATACAGCAGAAACGAAAACGGTTATAAGAATGAAAAAAACATCTAACCAAAAAGGAGAAGTAACAATGAAAACCCTGAAAAATTTCTTCGTAGCGGTTGTCCTGTTCGGCCTGACCGTAGCCGGTTGCGGAAGTGATGCTTCAATTCTCTCCGATCTGGGCCAGGCGGCGCCCGAGCGTTCTCAGATATTGAGCGTGGCCGTCAAAGGAGCTCAGTATGGGATCTGCACGCAGGATGATTATCTCAAATCGCGGATGGCTTCTTATCAACCGATGGTCCAGTTCGAACGAGGAGGGCCGGATTACACAGAAGACCAATTGTTAATGATGACGGATCAGCAGAATTGGGGCGAGGACACCGACAATCCGAGCATCAGCTTCTGGTTGAGCGAGATGAAAACCCAGGTGACCCCGGAGGCGGACCCTCCCGCCGGAACGATTCAATACGCTTTCGTTTATGTCGAGAGTTCGAATAAATTCCTGGTCGGTTTAATCGAGATATCTTATGAGTGGAACGGCGAGACCTGGACGGAGATTGGTACCCAGGTGCAATGCTCCCTCGATGTTTCCGGGGCTATCCAGGGTTCGGTAGTAAACGGAATCACCGGGGCGCCGCTCGAAGGGGCGCGCGTATACGCGGAAAGCGACAGCGGTTTCCGTTCGCCGGTGGCCCGGGTGGACTCCGAAGGCGGGTTCACGGTTGTCGCGGTGGTTCCCGGGCGGATCACCTTGAGGGCTTTCGCTCCGGGTTTTGAGGAAGCCCTGGTCGAAGGGATCGAGGCCGGCTCCGGCGAGGTGGTGCTCAACGACGAGCCGATCGTCATGATCCCGCTCACGACCCTGACCTTCATCACCGTGACCGGCCGGATTACCTTCAGTGACGGCGAAACCCCCTACCTCGGAACCAGCGTTTTCGGCCGGGAATACCCGGTGGCGGTTTATCTCGAAAACGCGGAGGGCGGGAGTTCGGGTTTGGCCGGGATGATGGATTCAGAGGGATGGTATCGGATTCCCTTCGTTACCCCCGGTCAGTATCAACTGCGTTTCTCTTGCCAGGGCCTGTCGACTTTCGTGGATAGCTGGGAGCGGGAGTGGAATTATTACCTCGTGAACATTGCCGAGGGCGACGGTCCGATAGTAGAGGTGAAGGATCTCATGGCTGACACTCTGCCCCCGATCGTCCAGGGGATCGAGTCCAGCGTTGCGACCATCGGGCCAGGTCAATCGGCGACGATCACGGTTGCCGCCGGCGATCCGGACGGCGACATCCTGAATTACTCATGGCGTGCCTCCGGCGGGATCGTTTCCCTGGGTGATGGAAACGCGATCGAGTGGACCGCCCCGGATGCCCCCGGCGCCTACACCATCGACGTAATCGTGAACGACGGCAAAGGTGGGGCCGATTTCGAATCGATCGAGATCACGGTCACCGAGCCGAAATAATGCGCCGATCGGTTATTAATCGTAGTGTCTCTTTCAAGAGGGAGCCGGTCAACCGGCTCCCTCTTCTTTAGGATGAAAAAGGTGTCCGATGGTTGATTTTTCCGGTCATCTTGTAGTTGCCTCATTTATGAGGCTCGGTCGGTGAAGATATTTTCTCAGCCCGATAAATCGGGCAACTACGCAATCATTGGATTGCCGATGAAGGTTCGGCTCCGGAAAAGAGGGGTGGAAAAGACCCACCCCTCCACATCTTTTTAATTGATAAATTATCCGTTCGGAATACAATGAATAAAATAATCCATGACATTCAGTTCGGGAAAAGAAAAATGAGAAAATCCGGTATAGACATAGTCGGCAATATCCCCTGGGGCACCCACCTCTGCCAGTTTTATGAAACCGCTCGGGACCTGACCGATGTCCTGGTTCCTTACTTCAAGGCCGGTTTAAAAAACAATGAATTCTGCCTGTGGGTTACTTCCAGCCCGCTCTCAAAAGCCGAAGCGGAAAAAGCCCTGAAAAAGGCCATCCCGGGGTTCGACCGCTATGTTAAAAAAGGCCAGATCGAGATCGTCCCCCATACCCAATGGTATCTGAAGGATAACGGCTTCAAGCTGAAAAGGGTTTTAAAAGGCTGGGTCGATAAGCTGGATCAGGCCCTGGCCCGGGGTTACGACGGGATGAGGGTGGAGGGCAACCTGGCCTGGCTCGGGAGAAAAGACTGGAAGAACTTTATCGAATATGAAGAAGAGATCAACAAGATCATCGGAAACCTGCGGATGATCGCGGTCTGCTCCTACAACCTGGGCAAATGCAGCGCCTCGGATGTGATCGAGGTGGTGAACAACCATCATTTCGCCCTCATCCGGCGGGATGGAAAATGGAACGTCCTGGAGAACGTTCATCACCGGTTTACCCGGCAGGTAATGAAAGCCACCAAGGAACAATTGGCCCTGGTGGTCGAAGCCGATCTGGACGCGATCATTGCCATCGATGAAGCGGGTAATATCTCTCTTTTCAACCCGGCCGCCGAGGAGCTGTTCCAATACGGACTGGATGAGGTTTTATTCCAGCCGGTCAGGGTATTGCTCCGGGAGGATGTTTCCGAAGTTCATCATAAAAGGCTGGAAAGATTTTTAACAAAAGGCATCGGGCGCTGCGGCCATATCGGCCGGCGCACGGAATTCACTTTCCGCCGAAAGGACGGGACGCCGTTCGACGGAGAGCTTTCGATGTCCGGGGCCCGGGTGGGGGGCAAGCGCATGATCGTGGTCTCGATCCGCGACATCACCGAGCGCAA
>JAPLJL010000161.1 GCA_026388615.1 Pseudomonadota bacterium
TAAATTGATCGTCATCCCTGCGAAAGCAGGGATCCAGATTCTTTCGGGAAAAACTGGATTCCAGCTTCCCTCCGGGCCGTAGGCCCTACTGGGCCGGAGGCCGCGGGAATGACAACAAAAGATTTGTTCAGTCATTGGTCATTGGGTTTTGATTAGACATTAGAAATTAGGAATTAGAAATTAGTCGTTAGTGTTCGTTTAGTATTTGGTCACTGGTGTTTGACTAGGAATTAGAAATTAGTCATTGGTTTTCGTTTCGTAATTAGTTATTGGGGTTTGATTAGACATTAGGCATTAGAATTTAGAAATTTTATGGACCTTTACCATCTCCAGGTTTTGCGCGGGTTGGACCCGGGGCGGAGGGTTTCCGGCTGGGAGCTTTCCCGTAAGCTGGGATTGCCCGCCTCGGCTGTCTCCAAGTCGATTGGATGGCTGCGGACCCGGAATTATCAGATCGGGGGCGGCTCCGCCGGCGGTTATCTCCTGGGGGAGAGGTCCTCTTCGCTTTATCCCTGGGAGGTTTCCGCGGGCCTGAATACCTCCGGCTTCGGGAAAAAGATCCATTTTTTCTCCGAGCTTGATTCCACCAATTCCCTGGCCTTTGAGCTGGCCCTGGCGGGGGCTTCCGAAGGGGAGGCGGTCGTGGCCGAGACCCAGAATCGGGGCCGGGGGAGGCTGGACCGGGTCTGGATTTCTCCCCCGGGGGTGAATATTTACGCCTCCCTGATTCTGCGTCCGCGGGTGGCGATGGAACAGGTGGCCCAGATATCGCTCCTGGCCGCCCTGGCCCTGGCCCGCTCCTGCTCCCGGCTCTGGCCGGTGTCCCCGGGATTGAAATGGCCGAATGACGTTTTCCTGGGAGATAAAAAAGTGGCGGGAATCCTTTCGGAGGCGCGCACGGAGGGCGGGGAGGTCAGGTTCGTGGTCTCGGGGATCGGGATCAACGTGAATCTCGATCCCGGCGATCTTCCCGGGGAGGTCAGGGCCCGGGCCACTTCGGTGGCGGAGTTCCTGGGCTACCCGGTTTCCCGGCTCCGGCTCTGGCGGGCATTCCTGGAGGATTTTGAAGAGGTTTATCACGATTTTCTCCGCCGGGGATTATCCCCCTTCCTCGAGGAGTGGGACCGGCGGTCGATCCTGAAAGGCCGGAGGGTGAAAGTCAGCGGGGGACAGGAATGGGAAGGAGACGTCACCGGCCTTGATCCTTCCGGGGCGTTAAGGTTGAATGACCGGGAGGGAAAACCCCGGGTCGTCCTGGCCGGGGATATTAAAGTAACTATGTAATTATTTAGGTTCACCGTTCAGCGTTCACGGTTCACGGTCAAAGATAAAATATACCGAAAGTGCCGAATTTATCGAAACTGTTTTAACATTTTCCGGAGCTCTTAAACCTTGAACATTGAACGTTGAACCTGAGAATCTGAGCAGTTATGTAACCGAGATGAAAAGGGAGGAAAAATGCTGCTAGTGATAGACGTGGGAAATACCAATACGGTCATCGGGGTTTACGCGCGGAAGGAACTGCGCTGCCACTGGCGGGTGGCGACCAACCGGCAGATGACCGTGGACGAGAACGGGATTTTACTGAGCAGCCTGATCACTCGGGCTCGGCTCCCGATCAGCCAGTTGAAAGACGCCATTGTGGCCTGCGTGGTTCCCCCGATTCACCCGGTTCTGGATGAAACCCTGAAGAAGTATTTCGGGATGAGGGTCTGGTTCGTCGGGCCCGGGATGAAAACCGGGATCCCGATCCTGATGGACAACCCTCCCGAGGTGGGGGCCGACCGGATCGCCAACGCCGTGGGGGCCTATCAACAGATCCGGAAGAAACTCATCGTCGTGGATTTCGGAACCGCCACTACCTTCGATTGCGTTTCGGACAAAGGCGAATACCTCGGCGGGATAATCGCTCCGGGATTGCAGATCTCGGCCGAGGCTCTTTTCCAATCGGCTTCCAAGCTTCCCCGGGTGGAGCTGGAAAAACCCCGGACGGTGATCGGGAAGAACACGATCGAAAGCATGCAGTCCGGGATCATTTTCGGCTACACGGATATGGTGGACGGGATCGTCCGGAGGATAAAAACAACCCTGGGCGCGGATACGCGTGTCATCGCCACCGGAGGACTGGCCCCGCTGGTGGCCGAGGAATCCAGCCAGATTGACGCGGTGGATGAATACCTGACCCTGTCCGGGCTCAGAATTATTTATGAGCTTAATTATGGGAGAAAGAAGCTAAATCAATAACCTATTGACCTAGCTGGATTATTTAATATATTATCATAGGATAAACAACCTAAGAGAATTTAAAATCATGGCAGACAAAGGGTCAAAAACTTCAAAGAGCAAAAGTCTAAGCGACGAACTTCTCAAGGACGATTTTTTTAAGCCTCCGGTGGATGAAATCATGGAGGAGGATGTAACCGGCGAGGCTACCGAGGACGTCCTCTCGGTCGACGAGGTTATGGAAGAGGCCGATGCCGTCGAGGAGGGGGGGGGGAAACCCGCTCCCGCCCAGGGTGTTCCGGTTAAGTATCTGATCATCGGGGGGGGTGTGCTCCTGGTGATCGGGGTAGTGGTTGTACTTTATTTCCTGGTTTTTTCCGGAGCGAAAATCAAGCCCGCGCCGGTGGTCCAGCCGGGTGGGCCCGCCCCGGTAGCCCAGGTCCCGTCCCGGCCGGCGCCCCCGACTCCTGCCGCTCCGCAGGTTGCCCCGCCTTCCGCGCCGGCCCCCACGCCCGCTCCAGCCCCCACGCCCGCTCCAACCGCACCCCCCGCCGCCGCTCCGGAACCCAGACAGCCGGCTCCGGTGGAAAAACCTGCACTCGCGCCCAAACCCGAACCGGAGAAGAAACCGGTGCAGGTCGCCGCGGTTCCGCGCTTCACCTTGAGCCTGGGAATCTATGCGGACGAGGCCGAGATGAAGGCCAGCCTGGACAAATTGAAAGGACTGGGGCTGAATCCGGTTTCGGAAGAAAAGACCATCACCAAGGCGAAATATTTTATTTTCCTGACCGAAAAACTTACCCCAGGCCAGGCCAAGGCCAATTCGCTGAAACTCAAGATGCTCCAGAAAATTGAGAACGAAATCATTCCGCAGGCCGATGGGACCGCCAAGGTCAGGGTGGGGCCGTTTTCGGATAAGAAGCAGGCGACGGATATGAAAAGCAAGATGGATGGCGCTGGGTTCCCGTCCGAGATTCAGGCCGAGGAATCCGCGGCTAAGGGATATTCGCTTAAAGCCGGGAAATTTGCCACCCGGGAAGAAGCGAGCAGAACGATTTCCACCCTGAAGCAAAAAGGTCTGAAGGCCGAAATCATCAGTTTGGAATAATAGTCCAGAGGGGGAGGTTTGGAGGAATTTCGGATTGAAAAAGCCAATCTTTCCCCTGCAGCCCAGACCTACCTCCAGCCCGATACCCCCGCGAATTTAAAGCTGCTGATCGCCCGGGGCGCCGTGCCCCTTCCGCCCCGGGAACTGGTAATCCTGCAGTTTCATTTTCAGAATGATCCGGACGCCGAAGTCAGCGCCGGAGCCGCCCAAAGCCTGGCCAGCATTCCCCCTAATATCCTGCGGACCATCCTGGGCGGGGATATCCCGGGGGCGATCCTGAATTTCTTCAGCTCGCGCCTGCTCGGGAACCGGGAACTGCTGGAGACCCTGATCATCAACCGCCGCACTCCTGATGAAACGGTGGCTTTCCTGGCCGCCTCCGAAAAGGATGAATACATCCTGGAAATGATCGCCAACAACCAGGAGCGGGTGCTGCGTTATGCCGTGATCGCCCGCGAGATTTTTCAGAATCGCTTCGCCCCCCGGATCGTCAAGGAAAGGCTCAAGAGTTTTCTGAAAACCACCTTCCCGATCAAGGGAGGCGAGATCGTCGAACCCGTCCCGGAACCCGCCCGGGCGCCGGCCGCCCCCGCGGCCCCCGAGCCGGTGGTTTCGGAAGCGGAGGCCATCAGT
>JAPLJL010000144.1 GCA_026388615.1 Pseudomonadota bacterium
AATCAATTTTTTTCATAAATATCTCTGGCCAATTTATAATGATCGCGCTTAATCAGCCCGTTTAAATTCTAAAGTTTCCCTTTTTCTATGGAAATAGGGGGAAAACCCCGCCTCCCCGACCGCAGGGGAAATTACTTGCCGGCGATATAGGCGTTTTCGAGGTACTGAAGCACCATTCTCTGGGCATTGAAAAAAGAAGCATTGTAGGCGATGGCATAGCGCATCACCTTGGCATAATCCTCCGGCCAGAGATAATAAAACGGAAGGATCACCTTTTCGAGTTTGTCGTAGAGGGAAGCCGCTTCCATCTCGAGATCGCTTTCGATGCCCGGGCCTCCGCCGATAGACCAGCCGGTCACCCCCTCGATGCAGCCTTCGATCCACCAGCCGTCGAGCACGGAGAGGCTCGGCACCCCGTTCAGGGCCGCTTTCATTCCGCTGGTCCCCGAGGCCTCCTGGGGCTTCTGGGGTGTATTCAGCCAGATGTCCACCCCGGCGCACATGAGCTTGGCCAGAGCCATGTCATACCCTTCCAGGAAAACTATCCTGACCGAGTCCTTCAGGAGCTCCTGGGATTCAAAAAGCTTCCGGATCAGGGCTTTGCCGAATTCATCCCGGGGGTGGGCTTTCCCGGCAAAAATAATCTGGATGGGACCGACCTCGCGGGTGATGGCCCGCAGGCGCTCGGGATCGGAAAAGAGAAGGCCGGGCCGCTTGTAAGGGGTCATCCGCCGGGCAAAACCGATGGTGAACAACTCGAGGTCGAGGTGCACCCCGGTTTTTTGCTCCAGCGCCCCCAGCAGTTCCTCCTTCGCCTGCCGATGGGCCATGGCGATTTCTTCCCGGGGGATACTGATGGCGTAGCGCAGGTAGAGATTGTCGCGGCGCCACTCCGGGATATGGCGGTCGAAAAGACTCTTGAACGAGTCGCTGGTCCAGGTCAGGGCGTGGACCCCGTTGGTGATCGAGTTAATCGGGTAATTGGGGAACATGTTCCGGGAAATCTCCCCGTGGCGCATGGCCACCCCGTTGATGTAATGGGAGAAAAACAGGCCTAGGTAAGTCATATTCAGGGTGTTGTTCAGCCAGCATTCCGCCAGGGTCAGGAGATAAGTGCTCCGGTCTCCCAATATTTTCTGGACGAGCTCGAGCGGGAACTGGTCATGCCCGGCGGGAACCGGCGTATGGGTGGTAAAGACACACTGCCGGCGGACCGCCTCCCGGTCTTCCTTCGTTATGTTCAGGAGGTGATTCCGGTCGAGTTTCTCGTCCAGCAAAGCCAGGGTCAAAAGGGCGGAATGGCCCTCGTTCATGTGATAGGCCTGGACCTTTTCATAACCCAGGGCGCGGAGCATGGCCACTCCGGCGAGACCGAGAATGGCTTCCTGGCAGAGCCGGTATTGGATATCTCCGCCCAATACCCCCTGAATGGTATAACGCCAGGCCCGGACCTTCACCTTCCGGCCTTCGATGATAACCGTGACCCTTTCGGGCATGGCTTCCAGGAAGTCTTCCGGAGCCCAGACCGTCGGGCTTTCCGTCTGGTTACCGGCGGCGTCCAGGTGCTGGTGAAAATATCCCTTCCGGTGGATCAAGCTCACCCCCGCCATCGGGAGCCCAAGGTCCGCGGCCGCTTTTAAGATATCGCCCGCCAGGATCCCCAGGCCGCCGCTATAGGTGGGAATGGAGGGGTCCAGGCCGATCTCCATGGAAAAGAAAATTATGGGATAATCCGGGGTGAAATCCTTCCACATAGTTTTAGTCCATTCGTTCAGCTTTGGTTATCAAATACACCGTTGCCTGAAATCAAGGGTTCCAGGGGCCGAGGGTTCAAGGGTTAATAAAACATTAAAAACTCTTTCTTTCAAATCTGTTTCTCTTGAACCATTGATTTCTGTAACTCGCTTCTTTTTCACTGAGACCCTATACCCTTGGAACCCGATTTTCTTTCACTTGGACCCTCGGCCCCTTGAACCCTCGAACCCTTTTTTAAGTTCTTCCATAAACCTCGGTCATATTTTTCAGCCGGCGGGAGATTTCCGGGGTAATCTCTCCCGAGTCGAAGCGCCACTGGTAATTGCCCGTCGTGGTGGCGGGGCGATTCATCCGGGCTTTCTGCCCCAGGCTGAGAATATCCTGCATCGGGAAGATTACCGTTTTCGCCACCGACATCATCGCGATCCGGATCAGCTCCCAGGACACCTCGGCCGGGGAAACCTCCCGGCCCAGATAGTTGCGCAAATGCTCTTTTTCCTCCTGGGAAGCCTCATTTTCAAACCAGCCGCGGACGGTGTTGTTATCGTGAGTGCCGGTGTAAGCCACGCAGTTTTCTTCAAAGTTATGCGGAGCATAGGGAGTATCCGGGAAATCCCCCCCAAAGGCGAAAAGCAGGATTTTCATCCCGGGGAAACCAAACCGGCGCCGGAGTTCGTTCACATCCTCGGTGATCACCCCCAGGTCTTCGGCGATAATCGGCAACTCGGTAAAGCGTTTTGACATCACCTCGAAAAAATCCTCCGCCGGCCCCTGGACCCATCTGCCGTTGATAGCGGTTTTCTCGCCCGGGGGAACCTCCCAGTAAGCCGCAAAGCCCCGGAAATGGTCGATGCGCACCAGGTCGTATAAACGAAAGTTCTGCTCCATCCGCTTTATCCACCAGGAATATCCCCGGGATCTCAAAGCCTCCCAGTTAAAAACCGGGTTCCCCCAGAGCTGACCCGTCGAGCTGAAATAATCCGGGGGAACACCCGCCATCGCCAGGGGATCTTTCTGCTCATTCAGCTTGAAAACCTCCGGATTAACCCAAAGGTCAACGCTGTTGTAATCCACGTAGATGGGAAGGTCGCCGATAATCTTGATTTGTTTCTGGCCGCAATATTGTTTTAATTTCATCCATTGCTGGTAAAAAATATACTGGAGGAATTTTTCCCGGGCGATGGTTTCCCGTAACTTCTCCTTCCAGGATTTCAGGGCCTCCGGTTCCCGGTCCCGGAGTTCTCGGGGCCAGCGATTCCAGACCGCTCCCGGAAATTGCTCCTGGAGGGCGGCAAAAAGGGCGTAATCCTCCAGCCAGGAGGAATTTTCCGCGCAAAATATTTCGTAGCCGCCGGTATCATTCCGCCCGCGAAAACGCTCATAAGCCATTCGCAGCAGGGGAACTTTTCCGCGGATGACGGCCGGGTAGTCGATCTTCCCGGTAAGCACCGGCAGGCGCGCGAGCTCTTCCCTTTCCAGCCAGCCCTGCTGGGCCAGCATTTCCGGGCTGATCAGCAGGATGTTTCCGGCCAAGCTGGAAATACTGTTATAGGGAGAAGGAGAATCACCCAGACCGGTCGCGTTCAGAGGCAGGATCTGCCAAAATTTTTGCCCTGATTCGGCCAGGAAATCGGCAAACCGGTAAGCGGAGGACCCCAGGTCCCCGATCCCGTAGGGAGAAGGCAGGGAAACGATATGAAGCAGAACCCCGCTCCCCCTCCTGCTCATCTTCGCGCCATTTTGATCCGCCGGACACA
>JAPLJL010000049.1 GCA_026388615.1 Pseudomonadota bacterium
AGCCACCCCTGGTTTCATCCCTTCGTTCAGGATAAAATGTCGGCGCGGGAAACCTTCATGCGCCTGAAAGCTTTGGAGGTCTCCGCCTTTTATCCCGGGCATGGCCAGCCGGTCCAGGGCGGGAATCTGATGGAAAAAGCCATCGGCCCCAGGAACCGGAATTAAGACAATTAAATGAACGAAAAGAAAAAAGAAGATTTCATCGACCTTTTGTCCCGGGAATATACCCTCGACTCCATTCTGCAGCAGACCGAAACCCAGGAAGAGAAGGCGGAAGCCCCCGTGCTCGAGGACAAGGGCTGGGTCCGGGCCAAGGAACTCGGTCTCCCCTATATCCGGATCAGCACCGATCAGATTGACCCGGAGCTGGTCAAGACCATTCCCGAGGACTTCCTCCGCAAGAATATCCTGGTTCCTTACCTCCGGATCGCCAATGAAATGACTATCGTGATCGCGGACCCGGAAAATACCCGGGTGGTTGAAGATATCGCCAAGCTCACCGGCTGCGACGTCCAGGTCGCCTTAGGGGAACCGGAAGAGATATTCTCGGCCATTGACCTGGCCTACGGGATGAAAAAGGAGGCTGCTCCTCCCCCGCCGGCACCGGAACCTCCGGTCCCGGAGACACCCGCCGCGGTCTGTCCCGAGCTGTTCTGTAAAGCCGAACTCCAGAGAATCGTGGAAGATTCCAGCGGGGAAACCCTGCTCGAAATTATCCTGGCCAAAGCCCTCGACCGGCAGGCCCAGGGGATTTTCCTTCGCTACCTGCGCTCGCAGGTCAAGGTCCAAATCCGGACCAGGACCGATATCGAGCTTCTGGGTCAGATTAATCTCGAATGGGGCCAAACCCTGGAAACCCGGATCGGGATTCTTTCCGGGATCACCCACGGTCCCGAGCCCCGCTATCAGACCGGACGCTTCCAGCACCAGGTTTCCGGACGGAACATGGAAATCCAGGTGGCGGCCCTCCAGCATCTCGGCGGGCGCGAGATCATCCTCAATACGCTTTCCCCGGGGGAAAAGATCCCGGAACTTTCCGAATTCAACCTCTCGGAAAAAGAGCTGGCTTCCCTTTCCGAAACCCTGTCCCGCCGGCATGGCCTGTTGATCGTTTCCGGGGGACGGACCAGCGGGATGAAAGAGGCCGCCTACAGCCTGCTCCAGCGCTTCGACCCGCTCCGCCACCGGGTTGTTACCATCGAAGACAGGATTGAGCTCCCGGTTCCGGAATATGTCCAGATCGATACCGAGGGGGGAATCGAAAAGATGCCTTCCTGGGTGGCCCGGGTTCTCTCCCACCTTGATGCCGACGTTATTTTTATCAATAACCTGCTCAACCCGGATCTCCAGGCCCTGGCCTGGCATTACGCCGCTTCCGGATGCCTGGTGATCGGCGGGCTTCCCTTCGACCGGATGGAACAGGTCCTGGCCTATCTTTCCTCGCTTAAACTCAGCGAAGACCTGATTCCCCTGGTGCTCCAGGGGCTGTTCAAGGTGGTCCGGGTCCGCACCCTCTGCCCGGAATGCCGCCGGCAGGAATTCCAGCCTCAAGCCCGGGGCAAGGGCAAGGATTCCGAACCCGATTCTTATCTTCCGGTTGGCTGTCCCAAGTGCGGCCGGTCCGGTTACGCCGGGTGGAAGTTCCTGGGAGAATTTGTCCCGATCTCCGCCCCGATCCAGGCCGCGATCCGGAATCGGGACCCGGAAACCAAGTGGGAAAAAACTTTGGATCAGAAGGAATACCGGAATTTTCTTAACAAGCTGAAACAGGAACTGAAGAACGGGAATATCACCCGCGAGGAAGCCATCCTGTACGGCTTGGAAACCCCAACCTCCAAGACCTGATATGGCCCGGATCGACGCCCTGCTCAAAGCCCAGCTGGAGAACAACGCTTCCGACCTCCATCTTTCCGTAGGCATGCCCCCGGTTTTCCGGATCCACGGGGATCTCGTCCCTTTGAAATCCCGTGAACTTTCCGCTCAGGACGCAGAGGTTCTCCTGACCGAGATCCTCAACGACAAGCAGAAAGCCGACCTGAAGAAGGAATGGGAGATCGACCTGGCCTACGAAATCGAGGGGGGGCGCTTCCGGGTGAATATCTTCACCGAGCGCAAGGGCCTGGGGGCGGCCTTCCGGACGATCCCGATCAAGATACTCACGGTCGAGGAACTCGGCCTGCCGCAGGCCGTGAAGAGGTTTGCGGACCTGGCCAAGGGCCTGGTGCTCGTCACCGGAGCCACCGGAAGCGGCAAATCCACCACCCTGGCCGCCCTGATCGACTACATCAACGTCAACCGCAACGAGCATATCATCACGGTCGAAGATCCGATCGAGTTCGTTCATGGCAATAAAAAGTCCCTGATCCACCAGCGCGAGGTCGGACAGCACACCCACAGTTTCGCCAACGCCCTGCGTTCCGCCCTCCGCGAGGACCCCGACATCATCCTGGTCGGCGAAATGCGCGACCTGGAAACCATCGAGCTGGCCATCACCGCGGCGGAAACCGGTCACTTGGTTTTCGGCACCCTGCATACCAGCTCGGCCGCCCGCACCGTGGACCGGATCATCAACGTTTTCCCCATGGGCCAGCAGGACCAGATCCGGATGATGCTCTCGGAATCCCTGAAGGGCGTGGTTTCCCAGAACCTCTGTCGACGGTGCGATGTCAAGGGCCGGGCGGCCGCGCTGGAAATCATGGTCGGCACGCACGCCCTGTCCAACCTGATCCGCGAAGGCAAGACTTA
>JAPLJL010000243.1 GCA_026388615.1 Pseudomonadota bacterium
ACCTGCCCTACTTCCTGCGGGGCCTGCGTGATGCTCCTGGTCGCGGAGGAGAAGGTCAAGAAATTCGCCGACACCAACCGGGTGGCCTGGATCAAGGCCGTGGCCACCGCCTCGTCGGACGCCACTACCGGGAATCTGATCGACGGCCAGATCAACGACCCGGCCGAGCAGGCCATTTGCGAAAAGATCGCCGCCCCCAAGGCTTACAAGCTGGCCGGGATCCAGAACCCGAAAAAGGAAATCCAGATGTGCGAGGTTTATGACGGCTTCGCCCACCAGGAATTGATGTGGCCGGAAAAGCTCCACCTCGTGGACAATTCCTGTAAGGCCATCGACGAAGGTCGCCTGGCGATTGACGGGGAAATGCCGGTCAACCCCTCGGGCGGGGTGGTTTCCACCAACGCCATCGGGGCTTCCGCCATGGTGCGGGTGGCCGAGGCTTCCCTGCAGGTGATGGGTCTGGCCGAGGGCGGGCACCAGGTCCCGCGCCGGGTCAAGAACGCCGTGGCCCACGGCTGGGGGGGACTGTTCCAGTTCGTCACCATCACCATTCTCGGGGACGAACCCGTCAAACGGTAAAGGGCGGACAGATTCTGAACCGGTATCAATCAACCCGCGAATCAAGGAGGCAGATAATGGATAAAAAAGAGAGAAAGGAAACCCGGCAGACCAAGGACAGCCTGGACATGAGCCTGTTCAAGTGGCGGATCGAGGCCGACGGTCTCGAACTCTTGGTCCAGGGGTTCAAGGAAAAAAAGGTTCTCGGCCGGAAGTGCCATAAATGCGGCACCGTTTACGCCCCGGGTCCTTCGTTTTGCCGCAAATGCCTGATCGACATCCAGGACGTGGTCGAGGTCAGCCGGAAAGGCAAGATCGCCTGTTATACCGTCGGCCTGGCCGATGTCCGGGGCAACCCGGTGGAAGAGATCTCGGTGTCGGTCCAAGTCAAATTTGACGGTGCCGATTCCTGGATGTTGGGGAACCTGGAAATCGACGATTGGAAGAAGG
This sequence comes from Pseudomonadota bacterium, assembly GCA_026388615.1. Lineage (GTDB taxonomy): Bacteria > Desulfobacterota > JAPLJL01 > JAPLJL01 > JAPLJL01 > JAPLJL01. Next base: position 1,009 of record JAPLJL010000243.1, read on the forward strand.
TTTATGTCGGGATGCCGGCGGAGCTGGTCCTCCGGGAGGAAACCAACGGAACCCTGGCCGATATCGTCTGTTTTCGCCCCATCTGATTTTTTCGGTTGGTTAACTATGGAATGAAAAACCCGGGCCCAGCCCGGGTTTTTTTCGCTAATTACAAGTGCGGTGACTCAACAAGGGTTTTACCGTAACCGGAGAACGAAACCTGGATAATACGTAGGACGTTGATCGGTTGGGCGACTCGTTTGGGTTTACGGTTTAGGTCTTTCGGATTTAAAGACAAAGAACGAATGACGATTGACGTAACGAGTTGCGCAACCGCAACCGAAGGACGAAACTTAGATGATACGTAGAACGTCGATCGGTTGGGCGGCTCGGTTGGTCTGAGGCCCCCACTCCTGCCCTCACCCGCAGCTAGCCGCCTTAAAGTCCGCTGGGTGCGCAGTTGGCTCCATCTCTTTTTCCCGCCAGGGATCATATTCGAACACCTCATCCCCCCCCTTAAACCGCCCGCTCAGGATGTCGTAAATCAAGGGGAAAATCTCGGATTCAATCAGACTCAGATGCCCCGCGGATTTTACCAGGACGCGATGGATGTTCTTCGCGCCTTTGGGGAAAAAGGAAAATTTGTGGGTAACCAACGGGTCCCAGTTGCCGTGGACGACATAGAGATTTACCTCCTCGGGAAACGGGACTTTCAATAATTTTTTCACGTAATTGTTCCAGGGAAGAAGCTGCCTGCCGCTCTGGAGAAACCAGACCGGGATCGCGAATTCGGAACCGCTTTCCGGGATGGCAATACTGATCACCTTGTCCACGTGTTCGGGAATCCGGCAGGCCAGGGCCACCGCGATCAGGGCCCCGGTGCTGTGCCCGATGATGTCCGACCGTCGTCCGGTGATCTCATGGGCGCGGATTATTCTCTGGGTCAGGCGGTCCTCGACGAACCTCAGGTCCCGGTAAAAAGGATAGGGGGTATTATCCACGTTGAACCCTTTCTCATCCAGGAAATCTTCCAGGTCCATCAGGGACGCTTCACCCTGCATATACCCGTGGAGGGTGAAAATCGGGTTGCGGGTGAAATTTTCCGGACGCCAGATCTTCCGGTCCCTCCCCTCGAAAACATGGCGGAAATGCCGGCTGACATTCTTTTTCCCGGCCCGGATTTCATTCCCCATTACGGTATGAAAATCCTGCAGTAAGTTTTTTATCTTTTCGACTTTCATTCTGATCGACATGAAGCGAACCCCTTTCCCGGCCGGGGCGGGATTCCCCGCCCTGGGGTTCCCTGAAATTGGATTAGATTTTAATTTCCTTATGTTATAATAACAAGTCATATGTTTATTAATATGTTTATCAAAGGGAGTGAACAGACATGAGCATTTGCGAATGGAGACCGATCTCGCGGGAGTTGAATGCCTGGCATTACGATGAGCACCCGGATTACTGGCAGTGGCTTTATTTCGATTTCGTCTTCTCCAACGATTACACCGCCTGCGCGGTCATCCTGCCCCGTTCCGTCGGATCGGTCCCGGGGGTCAGCCAGCCCGTGCTGACCCCGGAGGTCTGGCTGACGATCCGAACCCCCGAGGGCAAGCGCTACGACGTCAAGAAAGCCTATCCCCTTTCCGATTCCCAGGGATCGCGGAAAGGGTTGGACGTCCGGGTCGGGAAAAACCTGATGAAATGCTCCGGGGACCGTTACCAGATCAAGGTCAAGGAAGGGGAGATCGGGGTTGACCTGGAGCTGATCTCTTTTCTACCCCCCTGGACCCCCATGGACGATCTCGGGTGCGTTAACCCCGATACCTTCCAGCAGCTCGAGCCTACGGGAAGAAAGTCCCCGTCACCGGGCTCGGGTATCACGAGCAGGGTCGGGGCAATACCATCCTCGGCCGGCTCTTCGAGCGCTGGTACTGGCTCAAATTCTGGCTGGACGAATTCACCTTCATCAGCCCCTCCGGGGTCATGTCCCCCGATCTCGCCGGAGTCCAGCTGTTTTTCGCCCTCCTGGCCCGCGGCCGGGAAAAACTCGTCGATGTGATGAATGTCAGCCTCGACGCGAACCTCATCAAGGAATCCGACTGGAAGACCGAACCGACGACCAAGTCACCCTACCCGGGAAAAATGCAGTTCGAATTCGAACAGAATGGGGTCAGCGTCCGGGGTTCGCTGAAATCCGGGCCGATGGTGGAGGCCTTTTCCTTTTCCTACCCCCGCTACCCGACCCCCAAACCTACGGCCTACCTCCGCTTCTGGTCCGAGCTGGAACTCAACATCGACATCAACGGCGAAAAAATCCGGAGAGTCGGATCGGGGATGCAGGAGGTCATGAATGCGGGATGACCAATTGAACGATTCCCAGTCCGACCGTCTGGAACTGGTCCGGGCCGCGGTGAATGCCTCGCCCTTCTACCAGCACCTGGGAATGCGGGTGGAAAGCTGCGGGGACGGCCGCTCCCTTTTTGTCATGGAAGCCCGGGAAACCGCCACCAACATCTTCGGCTCCCTCCACGGCGGGAGCCTGGCTTCCCTGATCGACTCGGCCTGCGGCCTGGCTCTGGCCAGCCGGCTGGAACCGGCCGAGACGGCGGTAACCGTTGACCTTAACATCAAGTATCTCCGGCCCGCTTTTCCCGGCCGTCTCTCCGCCACCGGCCAGGTGATCTATCGAGGAAAAGTTGTCGGGGTGGAAGAGGCGGAAATCCACCAGGAAAACGGCGAGCTCCTGGCCAAGGGAACCGCCGTTCATGTCATTTCCAGGAGAACATCATGACCGATCGTCCCACCAAGGTGCTATTAGTCGACGATGTCCGGCTTTTTCTCGAACTCGAAAAGACCTTTTTTCGCCGGCAGGGCTGCGAGATCTTCACCGCCACGGCCGGGCCGGAAGCCCTGGATCTCGCCCATCGGGAAAAGCCGGACCTCGTGGTCCTGGATCTCTATCTTCCGGAAATGGACGGTCTGGAGGTCCTCAAGCGCATCCGCTCCGATGAGGAGCTGAAAAAAATCAAGGTCATCATCGTCAGTGTCAGCGGCAAGGAGGAGGACATCCAGGCCTGCAAGCATGCCGGCTGCGACGCCTACCTGACCAAACCGATCACCCAGAAAATGCTTCTCGACACCGCGGCGCAGCTCCTGCGCATTCCCCAGCGAATCGATATCCGCATCTGGGTCGAGATTGAAGTGGAAGGATTCCGGGACGGAGATAAATTCTACGGTCAATCCGACAATATCAGCATCGGCGGAATTTACATAAAATCCGACAAGGATTTTCCGATCAGTACCGCGGTCAACCTGCGCTTCTCCCTGCCCGGCCAGGAAAGCGTTTTCTCCATCCGCAGCCAGATTTTACGGACGGAAAAGCTTCCGGTTACGATCGGTAAATTTCGTTTCGGCCTCGGTTTCCATTTCCTGGATTTAAGCCCGCAGGAATCGCGCCAGATCCAGACCTTTGTCCAGAAGACCATGGAAAAATAGCTTTGCGTCGCCCGGCCCAGATCCCCTTTCGCAACCTTCCGGCCCTCCAGGCCAGAAAAACTGCGCGGAAAGCCGGCCCGGGCAACCAATCCATCAAAAAACCAAATCTGTCCGCTCATCCTAGAAAGGGAGGCACGCATGTTCTCAACTTCCGATTTGCGCAAAGGAAAGAAGATTAAGCTGGAGGGAGGCCTTTACACGGTGATCGATTTCCAGCACGCCCGCACCGCCCAGCGCCGGGCCAACGTCTGGATGAAACTGAAAAATCTCAAGACCGGGTCCGTCCTGGAGAAAACCGTGAGCGCCGGGGAAACCTTCGACGAACCGGACTTCGAGCAGAAAACCCTGCAATATCTCTACCACGACGAAACCAACTATTTTTTCATGGACGGGAACAGCTTCGAACAGCTCCAGATCCTGGGGGAAACCCTGGAGGAGACCCGGCGGTACCTGGTGGAGAATTCCGAATATCGCGTCCTCTTCTTCGAGCAAAACCCCATTTCCCTGGATCTCCCGACTTCAATCACTCTCAAGGTGATCAGCTGCGAGCCGGCGGTCAAAGGTGACACCGTCACCAACATCACCAAGGCCGCGACCCTGGAATCCGGGCTGGAGGTCAAGGTTCCCCTCTTCATCAAGGAAGGCGACGTGGTCAAGATCGACACCCGCACCGGGGAATACCTCGAGCGCGTCAGCCAGCGTTAAACCCGGAAAATACAGTTGTTTTTCCCTAAATCTTTGTAGTTGCCCGATTTATCGGGCGCTTATATGGACTGCATCAGCTTGCTGATGCGCAATAGCAAGCTATTGCACTCCATAAAAACAGAACTATATTAATTCCGCCGATCCCGCCCTTGACGGGACACGTGAATCGGCAAACTACAAAAAAATCCACTCGTGAATAACGTAGGAATAGATTCAATTGCATTTTTCGGGTTAAAATCCCAATAAAAAAAGGCCCCGGGTTTCCCCGGGGCTTTGGTAAAAACCTCAAAATTTCCAGGAACTTTACTTGGCCTTGGCCAGTTCCTCATCGATCATCTGCTTGAAAACCTCATAGGGCTGCGCGCCCACCAGCCGCTTG
>JAPLJL010000047.1 GCA_026388615.1 Pseudomonadota bacterium
TCCTCAGGTTGTTGAGGTTGTAATCGAGACTTTCGGGGAGAAAACGGGCGTAAAGGACTCCGCCGAAAATCGCGAGCAGGAGGAAAACAACCAGGACCGGGCGGGGGTGGCGGAGCAGGGGCCGGGCGACCAGGCCCGGAAGGGAAAACAAGCGGGACGGGCGGGCTTTCAGGAACCCCCGGCTCAGAGGCCGTATTTTTTCAGTGAGCGAAAGCAGGGAAGGAAGGAAGGTAAAGGTGAAAAGCCAGCAGAGAATGACCCCGACCCCCCCGATGAAGCCGAACTGGCTGAAGGCCCGGATATGGGCGGCGAAAAGGGCCGCGAAGGATACCGCGGTGGTCACCGAGGCGGCCAGGGTGGCGTGGAAGGTGGTGTTCATCGCGAGGGGAATGGCCTCCTTCATCTGCAAGCCGCGATTCCGCTCCTCCAGGTAACGCGCGAGAAGAATAATCCCATAGTTAATCCCGGTGCCGGCGATGATCGCCCCCAGGAAAGCGGTCTGGGCAGTGACGAAGCCGATGGCCAGGTGGGTGATCCCGAAGGTCCAGATAATGGTCATGATGAGGGTCCCGCCGAGGAGAAGGATGACCCGGACCCTGGGGAAATAAAGAAAGACCGCCAGGCAGATCAAACCGAAGCAGAGCAAGGCGGTACCAAAAAGATCATCTTTAATACGGTCGTATTCGTCGAGGGTGATTTTCACCGATCCGGCATACCCGATTTTCATCTGGGGGTGGTAGCCCGCCGGGTTCATCCCGGCGATCAGGCGCTGGGCCTCGGCTAAAAACCGGCGGTTGCCTTCGATACCGGTAATATTGACCTTGGGCCGGATCAGGACGGCGAAGAAGGTTTGCTCGGGGTTGGTGTAGTAGCCGCCGGGGTATTCTTCGAGCTTGCCTCGGGCTTGGGATTCCTTGAGATCGGGGACCCGGAAGGTCTTGCGCCCGGCTTCGGGGTCGAGCTCAAAAGAAAAGGGCGAGAGCCGGATCAGGGCCCTTTTCCGGGCCTTATCCACCTCGTCCACCACTTTGTTTAAATCCTTAAGATCCATATAAAGGAAGACATGGTTGGAAACGAAATCCCGAATGGGTTTGATCGAGTGATCCACATAACGGATCCGGTCTCCCAGCTCAGAATTAAGTTTTTTCACCAGATCTTCCACGAAGCGGATATTGGCCTCACGGTCGGGAGATTCAATGGCGATCGAAAGGGTGCCCAGTCCTCCCACCCGTTCCATGATCCGGTTCAGGTCTTTGACGCTCTGGGTTTTTTCCGGTAGGAGTTCTTTAAAGTCGGTGCGGATTTCAAGCTTGAAAACCTGGAAAAGAAAAACCACGGTCAGCAGGAGCGAAACCAGACAAACCGGGATGGAATACCGGATCAGGAAGTGAGCGGCCCGATCCCAGAAAGAATTATGGCGGACGGGGTCCATTATTTTTTTCGCGGTTGGAGCTTCCAGGCCCGGTGCCAGATCAGCACGATCGCGATCAGGGAGATCGCCACCACGTTATAGATGGAGAACAGAACGTCGGCGATGGAGGAAAGGATTTTTTGCCTGAGTTTCGCGAATTCCATTAGTGCCTCCTGGAATTAAGAATCAGGGTTTTCCGGCCCGGAAACAGCCGCCGGGGTTTTTCCCGCGGTCAGGACCAGGGCCCAGGGCAGGCCGACCAGAACGACCGGGATCACCTGGACCGCATGGTAGATGATCGCGGTCGAAAAAGCCACGGTCGGAGGAATGCCGAAAAGGGCAAGCCCGGCCACCATAGCGAACTCGAAGGGGCCGATCCCGGCCGGAGCCGCCGGAGCCATCATCGCCAGGTTTACCACTACCAGAATCAGGATGGATCCATAGGCAGGGAGATGAATGTTCAGGGATTGCAGGGAAAGCGCCACGATCCAGGCCTGGAGGATCCAGAGCAGGAGGCTCAGGGGAAACAGGCGGATCAGGGTTTTTCCGGGGATGGCGGGGGGAAACCAGTGGGGGGGGCGGCGTTTGAACCAGAAGAGGGCGGCCAGCAGCAGGGTGGAAAGCCCGGCCACCAGCAGCATTCCTTTTATTACCCAGGCCGGGGGCAGGGTTCCGGTCAGGAAAAAGATGGCCAAGGCGACCAGGCCCAGGGCCACGATTCCGAATCCTTCCAGGATGCGTTCCGCGACGTAGGCCATGGCCGAATCCCGTTTCCGGACCCGGGCCGCCCGTTCCAGGAGCACAAAGCGGGCCAGGTCCCCCGCCCGGGCCGGGAGCAGGCAGTTGATGGCGTATCCGCCGAAAATGCTTCCCACCGCGGCCGGCAGGGGAACACGGTATGAATGCCGGAGCAGGAGCCCGAAACGGTATCCCTTGATGACATCCACCAGGAGGTTGATCAGAAGGGCGCCGATGAGCGGGAACCATTTCAGTGAGTGCAGGAGCGAGAAGAATTCCGGCCACTTGACCTCCCGGACCGCGAAGAGAAGCAGAATGGCGGAAAGGATCAATCCCAGGATGGCCAGGATTACCTTGCGGTTTTGCCCGGGCTCCGGAAGGTCCAAGGCGGAGGGAACCGCCGGGGTGAGTCCCCGGGAGGCAAGTCCGGCAATTATTCCGCGAACCGCTTGCAGGGTCGGCCCGCGATCGGCCCGGGGCTGGTCTCCATCCCCATCATGAAGCAGGAGGATGCCTCCGCCCCGAATCCGGCGGAGGGCCCGATGCGCGATGGTTTCCGGCGGCGGGCATTCGGTGTCCCATACCCCCACGGTCCAGCGGACGGGGGTCAGCCCCAGGGGTTTCAAGGCCCGGGCCAGGAACAGGCTTTTAAATCCATGCGGGGCCCGGAAAAGGGTGGGGCGGACCCCGGTGATCCGGGAAATAGCGTCTTGGGCTTTGGTGATTTCTTCTTTCACCTTGCGCGGGGAAAGGAAGGTGAGGACGCGGTGACTGTATCCGTGGTTTCCGATCTGGTGACCCCTCCGGGCGATTTCGCGCGCGATTTCGGGTTCGGATTCCACCCATTTCCCGACCAGGAAAAAAGTCGCCCGGATATTGAGTTCGCTCAAAAGATCCAGAAGCTTCAGGGTGGTGCCGCCGTTGGGGCCGTCATCAAAGGTGAGGGCGATGGCCCGGGTATTCTTCAATCGGCCGATATAACGATCGCTGAAATTAATCGCCGGGACGAAGAGATAAAGAAGAAAAGCGCCGATCACGGACAGAACCAGAGCGGCCGGGAGGGCCCCGGGGAAGGGAGCGCCGAAACCACCCAGGCCCCACGCGATCAGGCCGGAGAGGGCGGAGAGGGATATCGTTATGCCGAGAATGGTACCCAGAAGAACTCGGATGGGCATCAGGATTTCCCGGAGGGGAACCGGCTCAGAACCTCAAAATAATATGACTCGATTTGATCCACGACCCGGTCCCAATCGTAGCGGGCGGCGGATTGCAGGGAAGCCTGGGAAAGCCGGCTCTGAAGCGCGGAGTCGGAAAGCAGTTTTTTCAGGGTTTGAGCCAGATCATCGATATTCCCGACGGAAAACATCAGGCCGTTTTCGTTTTCGATAATGGCGTCCAGGAACCCGGGGATCCGGCTGGCGACGATCGGAAGCCCGGCGGCCATGCCTTCCAGGATGGTCACGCTGAACGCGGCGATGATGGCGGGGAAACACATGATCTGGCAGTGGGCGAAGTAGGAAGGTCTTTCCCGGTTAATATAACCGGCGAAGTAAACCGAGTCCCGCAGGGACTCGGGGATCATGTTCTCGTAGACCCTCCGCAGCGGTCCGTCGCCGATGATGACCAGTCGGGTCCGGGGAAATTCCGGATGGATTTTGGCGAAAGCCTCGATCAGGAAATGCAGGCCGTTGCGGGGGTCCAGGCGGCCGATGAAAAGTATGTTGGTCCGGCCGTCCTGAAGAAAAGGCAGGGGCTGGATATCCTTCTGGAACCACTGGGTATCAACCCCGTTGGGGATGACCCGGAACTCCTTTTGATAATATTTCTTAAAGGCGTGGACCGCGGTTTCGGAAACGGCCATCATGCCGTCAAACTGGTTCAGGTAAAGTTTGAGGTATTTTACCCAGGTGTTGGCGTAGACGTTGGTCTCGAAATTGGTATGGATGGTCCCGATCATGGGCGCAGTACAGTACTTGATCGAAAGAAAAGGAAGCACCGGGCCATAAGGGGAGTGGATGTGGACCAGGTCGTACTGCTTTTCCGCGAATAATTTGGTCAGCTTTTTTCCCAGGGACAGGGAAATGGTTACCGAGGCCAGGGAGCCGTTGGAAATCACCGGGATTCCCGGGCCGACCCGGACCAGATTCTGGCCGGGGACCAGGCCCTGGGGTGGAGCTTCGTCTCCCTTTTTCAATGGATTTCTGACCCGGGAGGTGATGATGTCCACCTGGTGGCCGCGGAGGGCCAGGCGCCGGCTCAAGTGGTATACATGCTCGGTCACCCCCCCTAAATTGGGGTAGAAAAATTCGGTGATAATTCCGACCCGGAGCGGTTTCCTTTTTGAGTCTGGATGCAGTTTTTGTTTTCCGGTTTCAATCATGGACAATCTTTCCGGGTGGTTCGCGGGTGCCCGTACACCGGTTATGGAAACTTCGACCGTGATCCGGATCGCAAATTGCCCCGGTTTTCGCCGGGTCATGTCAGGCAAAAATACTTCCGGCGAGGTAAAAAATCAAGGAAATTTATCTCAAACGGAAGTAGATTTTTTAAAAAATAGCCAGTTCTTTTCGTCTTTTTTCATTTTTATCAGGCAATATATTCCGGAAAGCTTTTCGCCTTCAATCCGGAAAATGATTTCGGTCCCGGGTTTTGATTCCAACTGATAATAGTGACCCCGATCCCAGACCCGGACGGTTCCCGCCCCGTATCCTCCCGCGGGTATTTCCCCTTCAAAAAACGCGTAATCCAGGGGATGGTCTTCGGTCCGTACCGCCAGCCGGCGAATTCCGGGCTCGCGCGGGGGTTCCTTGGGCAGGGCCCAGGAAAGGAGAACGCCGTCCTTTTCCAGGCGCAGGTCCCAGTGGAGGCGGGAAGCGTGGTGTTCCTGGATGGAATAAATATTGCCTTCAGTTGAATATTGCTCCCGGGCCGGGGGCTCCGGGCTTCGGGAAAAGTTGCGCCGGTTTTGATATTCCTTGAGGCTCAAATCTTAAAAGCTGAAGGGCAGGTGGAATTCAGCGGGCATTCCCCGCACTTGGGCTTGGGAGCCCGGCAGAAGGCAGTCCCGAAGCTCTTCAGATAAAACTGGAGCCATTGCCAGTCCTGGCGCTCCAGAAGCTCCATCAGGTCGGCTTCAATTTTTTCCGGATCTTTGTTGGCGGTCCAGCCCAGACGGAAAGCCACCCGGATCACGTGGGTGTCCACCACGATACCCTCGATCCGGTTGAAGCCTTGCTGGAGGATGACGTTGGCGGTCTTGCGCGCGACCCCGGGGAATTCCAGCAGGTCTGCCATCCGGTCCGGGACCTTTCCCTGGAAACGTTCCCCGATCAGGCGGGCCGCGCCCTGGATGGATTTTGCTTTGGTGCGGAAGAAGTTGACCTTCCGGATCAGTTCCTCGATCTCGGGCAGGTC
>JAPLJL010000034.1 GCA_026388615.1 Pseudomonadota bacterium
GGCCAAAGCTATCTACCTATAGTTTCAGGTTTCAAGTTTCAAATTTCAAATTTCAAGTTTTCATTTGTATTTATTTAACTTTTAACTTTCAACTTTAGACTTTAGACTTTTACCTTTAAACTTTTTCAATTCCCACCTGATTTCCGAGTTGTGATAAAATCCCATCAGTAAGGAGGAGGGCACAATGAGTCCGAAAAAATCAGATAAAAGCCGGCTGGTCCTGATCGACGGGGCCGGAGGTTATATCGGCGGCCACCTGGTGGAGGAATTTATCCGCTCGGGCTACCGGGTCCGGGCCACGGATGTTTCCGGGGCGGACTTTTCTGTCGCCGAGAAAGCCGGGGCGGAGATTATCCCGGCCGACATCCTCAAGCCCGCGGAGCTTAAAGCGGTGATGCCGGGGGTGGACTGGCTGGTCCACCCGGCCGCGGCCTTCGACCTCGGCCTGCCGCTGAAGGTTTTGATCAGGGTGAACGTGGACGGCACGGATAACGTCTGCCGGGCGGCGCTGGAAGCCGGGGTGAAGAAGATGCTGCATTTCTCCACCGGCGGGGTTTACGGGAAACCGAAGATTACCCCCACCCCTGAGGATCATCCCCACCGCCCGATCGACGCCTACTCGCGGAGCAAGGAGATGGCGGAAAAGGTGATCCAGAAGTACGTGCGCCAGGGTTTGCATGTCCTGCTCTTCCGCCCCACCGCGGTTTACGGCCCCCGGGGCCGCTACGTGGCCGGCACTTTCATGAGCCTGCCCTTTGTCCTGAAAGGATTCGGGATCGGGAGGCTTCCTCTAATCCGCGGGGGCCAGCGTTTAAACATGGTTCACGTGGAGGATATCGCCCGGGCGGCGGTTTTCGTCCTCGAACAGGACAACATCCCGTCGGGAGAGGCTTTCAACCTGGCGGATTCGGAGATCCAGACCGCCGAGGAATTTTTCGCCACCTACATGGAATCTTACGGAATGTCCGCGCTCTTCCGGGTGCCTTACCCGCGGAGAACGGCCGATCTGGTTTTCACCGGGCTGTCCTATCTTCCTTCCCGCTCGCTCGAGCCGCTTAACCGCTGGCTCTCGAAAAAGTGGAACGAGGTGGTGAAAAAACATAACCTCGTCCCGGCCCTGCAGCCCAAGGTGGCCAGGGATTCCTTCTACTATTTCATGGGCGACCATGCCTACGCCAACACCAAGCTTCTGAACCTGGGATTCAAGCTGAAATACCCTAGCTTCCGGGAAGGTTGGATGGAAACCGTGAAATGGTACCGGGACAACCGCTGGCTGCCGCCGGCCTAAAAGAGCATAGGGCAGAGTGCAAAGGGCAAAGTAAATAATGTAGTTGCCCGATTTATCGGGCCCCAAACAAAAGGTAAATCACTAGAATAAAAAAATTCGAAACTCGATTGTCCTGAGCGTAGTCGAAGGGAAACCTGAAACTAGAAACCCGAAACCTACTTTTGGGAGTAAATGATGCCGAAGGGCTGTCAGGGAAAAATTCTCTGGGTTGATCTCTCGAATCGCCGGATCGAG
>JAPLJL010000008.1 GCA_026388615.1 Pseudomonadota bacterium
GGTTCTCCCCCGCCGCCTGGGCCAGGGAGGCAAGCGCATCCAGATCGGAGAGCGCCGAGGCGGTCTTCAGGATTGCCTCTCCGGACTCCGCCACCTTTGGCCGGAGTTCCTGGAAGAGCTCAAACTCGATCTCCCTGATCCTGCCCTCCGCCGTGAGGATCTCCGCCTCCGTCTTTTTCAGATCGGCGGTGACAAACCTTTCCCCGGTGGAGAGGGTCTGCTTCCGCTCGTAATCGGGCGGGACGGATTTCAGGTTGGAGCGGGTAATCTCAATGTAATATCCGAAAACCTTGTTGTAGCCGACCTTGAGGGAATTGATTCCGGTGCGTTTCCGTTCGTCTTCCTGGAGCCGGACCACCCAGTTCTTCCCTTCCCGGCAGAGCCCCCGGAGGCGGTCCAGCTCGGGGTGATACCCGTCGCGGAAAATCCCGCCTTCCTTGACCGCGATGGGCGGATCGTCCAGGACCGCTTTGGCCAGGAGATCGAAAAGCTCGCGGTGTTCGCTGATGGCCTCCGCGCGGGCCCGGAAGATCGGGCTTTCCCGGCCCTGGACCTCCTGCTTCACCTCCGGGACGCGCCGGAGGGAATCGCGCAGGGAGACGAGGTCGCGGGGATTGGCCCGGCCCAGGGTGACCCGGCTGGTCAGCCGCTCCAGGTCCTTCACCTCGGAGAGGAGGGCCTGCAGGCGGGAGCGGGCCGCCCCCGCCTCGATCAGCTCGGCCACCCCGGAAAGCCTTTCCTCGATTTTTTCCACCGAGAGCAGCGGATAAAGCATCCATTCCCGGAGGCGCCGCTGCCCCATGGCGGTCTTGGTCCGGTCCAGCACGTTGACCAGCGTCCCGCGCTCCTCCCCGCCGGGGAGGGGCTCGAGGATTTCGAGGTTTCTCCGAGCGCGGGCGTCCAGGACCATGTAATCCGAAAGGATGAGGGGCCGGATCTCCTTCAGATGACCCAGGTTCTCACCTTGGGTTTCTTTGAGGTAAAGAAAAACCGCGCCGGCGGCCGAGACCCCGGCCTGGTAACCCTCGAGTCCGAAAGGATCCAGCGAAACCGTGCCGAAGTGCTGGGAAAGACCGGAATGCGCCCGTCTTAATCCGAAAAAATCCCGGGGCCGGCGGGTCACGGGAATCGCGGCGGGCAGGGTGCCCAGGGGAAATTCCTCCCCCTCGGCGAGCAGGATCTCGCGAGGGTCCAGCCGGAGGATTTCTTCTTCCAGCCTTTCCCAACCCTCGCCCTCCGCGGCCCGAAACTCCCCGGTGGAGACGTCCACGCAGGCCAGGCCCCAGCGCTCGCCCTCCCCCCGGGCCAGGCCCAGGAGATAATGATGCTTTTCCCGCCGGAGGTTATCGGTCTCCACATCCACCCCCGGCGTGATCAGGCGGGTGATCTCCCTCTTCACCAGCCCCTTCCCGGGAACTGGCTCCTCCACCTGCTCGCAGACCGCCACTTTGAATCCCTGCTTGACCAGGCGCGAGATGTAGCCGGAGGCGGCGGCGATGGGAAAACCGGCCAGGGGCACCGAGCCCTCGGTTTCCTTGTGGCGGGAGGTCAGGGCGATGTCGAGGGCGCGGGAGGCGATCTCCGCGTCCTCGAAGAAGGTCTCGAAAAACTCCCCCATCTGGAAGAGAAGCAGGGTATCGGGATGGCGGTTTTTAATCTCGAGGTATTGCCGGAGCAGCGGGGTGGAGGCGGGCATCCGAAAAAACCAGGGTTATGGGTTATAGGTCGTAGGTCATAGGTTATAGGTTATGTTTTATGTGCAAACCCATCACCTATCACCCATCACCTATGACCTTGTGTTAATCCTAGAAGTTGATCGTGAACCGGCTCTGGATGGCGGCCGCGGGCAGGGCCTGGTTAACCGAGCCGTCAGCCTGGTAGTCGAAATAGTCACCGGAAATCAGGTACCCGGCCTGAACCCCGAGGGTGGCGTTCTCGACCAGCCGGTACTCGGCCCCGAGATCAAACTCGCTCCCAAGCCCGTACCTGGCCTTGCCGTCCCCGAACCGGTCGATCCCCACCCGGGCGCGGGCCCAGAGGTAGGAAAAGGTTATGGTCAAGTCATCGAGCGGTTTAACCTTAAGGGTCGGCTTGACGTAAAAAGCGTTGGCCACGGCTCCCCGGGTTTGATAGCGGGCCTCCCAGAGCGCCTTGACGTTCTCCAGCTGGTTCGGTTCCAGTCCGAAACTGTTGGGAGACAACGCGTCGGTCACGGATTGGCTTTGAATTTCCCGGTCGCGGCGTAAAACCTCCTGGAAGAGCAGGAGGCTCACTTGATAATTAGGATCAAAGGAAAAAGCGGTCAGGTTAGAATCATCCGGGGCGGAATCCCCGTCGGCTCCCCCGAATTCCAGGGCGAAGTCCTCCAGGGGATCAATCTTCAGGCCGACTTCATAGACCCAGCCGAACTGGTGTATATAGCGCTGGGGATAAGTAATGCTGACCTGGGAGTTCATCTGCGGCATCCCCTTGGTCTCACCATAGCGGTAGATCAGCTCCAGCTCCATCCGGAGAATAACCAAGTCGATCTTGCCGTGGAGATCGGCGGTCAAAGTATCGGTGCCGGTGGCAGGCCGGTGGAGTTGCGTCCCTTCCGTGATTTCCGGGACGAGACCCGGCGAAATGGCGGACTGGTGCACCCCGGCCAGGAGAAGTCCGCCCTTCAAAAAGTCGGTCCGGTACTGGGCGGCCAGCAGGTAGCGATCGAGATCGTCGTTCTTCCCGTCGTACCAATACTCGAGGTCGCCCTCGGAAAGCTTGCTGACCGCGGCCACCAGGTGGAGATCCGAACCCTCCCCCCGCGGCCGGAGATCAACCAGGACCTGGTCGTAGTTATCGCCGTAGTGGGGATCGCCCCAATCCACCTTGCGGTCCCCGGAGTTAAAGAGGATGCCGCGGCCCCAGTCGAACCCCATCCTCCCGGCCGAAATCCGGCCCCCGAAGAAAGGCAGGGCCGCCTCGCCGTAGGCCCGCTTGACCTTGATGGAGAGATCGGACGAAGCGTTGGTTTCCGAGAACGCGGTCAACCCGGGATCGCCGAAAACCTGGTCGTCGGGAAAATCCATCTGGGCCCGGACCCAGGCTTTCTCCCCGATCCGAAGCTCCGGATTCAGGCGCAGGCGGTGTTCGAAGTAGGCCAGGTTGTAATCCGCGCTCTCCCCCCCAGCCAGATAATGATTAAGAAAAATTCCCCGGGCCCGGTAATAACCGGAAAAGGACAGCTTGGTTTCCAGGGACTCCTTGGCGAAAAGCGGCCCGACCAGGCCCAGCACCAGAAACCCGGTCAGAACGGATTGAACCGACTTTTTTGCTCCCATGGCCCGCCTCCTTTATAGAAACTTACTAATTAAAATATCTCTTCCTTGTCATTCTGAGCTGAAGGCGAAGAATCTCTTCTTTCCATCGGAAAAACTGATAAAACCAGACCCTTCGCTGATGCTCAGGGTGACATCCTTCTGGTTTTACCATGATTTTCTTTTAAAACACCACCTGGAATTTGGTCCGGAGAGCAAAGGGATCCTTAAAATCCTGCGCCAGCCCGTCGCCGGTAAACAGGTAACCCAGCTCGAGTCCCACTGTGCTCCGGCGGGTGAGCTTGACCTCCACCCCGGCGTCGGTCTCGATTCCCAGCCAGGAATCATGCCCGGCGATGATGAGATCAACCTGGTCCGGGTAAGCCCAGAGGACCCCGGCCATGACGCTGACTCGGGGCGCGTAAATATACTTGAAATAAGGCCGCACGTACACGGAATTGGCGATCCCGCCCCGGGTCAGGCGTGCCGTCGCTACGCTGGTTTTCCGGGTCAGGTAATCCATCACCTCGGAATAAAGCAGGATGCCCACGCGGTAATCCGGGGCGAAATTGGTCTGTTCCCCGCCCCGACCGCTCCCGTCGCCGGAGGCATATCCGCTTTCCAGCCCGAATTCGAATTCCCCGCTTTCCGTGATCAGGTCGGCGCCGCCCCGGAGCAAGCCTCCCATCTGGTTGACGTCCTGCTTTTTGTCCTCTACCCCGGTTTTCCCGGTGGTGAACCGGCCTTCTCCGGCGGCATACAGAGACTTGTACTTGATCTGACCGTAAAGGTCGAAGAGCCAGACCCGGGTCTTGCTCTGAAACTGAACCTGACGGCTGATCGCCGCCCCGGCCTCCCACTTGGCCCCCTTGCGGACGTAGGAAATCATATATTCTTCGAGATCACTGCCGGGATCGGTGAGCCACCCGAGAAAGCCGGCTTCCTCCCGGTTGCGGTCGTAGGGATTTTCGATGAGCCGGTCGTAAGCCAGCATCAACTCCCCATTTCCAAGGAAAATGGTTTTGGGGGAGAAATACGCGATCCGGTCCCGGGTCTCCCCGTAATGGGAGTCCCCGAAATCAAAGGTCTGTCCGTCCCCGGAGTTCAGGAAAGCCTGCAACCCGAAGCTGAACGGCTGGCGGCCCAGGCGGAACAGGCCGTAGGGGCTGTCGATCTCGGCCCAGACCCGCTTGACCTGGAGAGTATCCCTTTCGTCGCCAAAGATCCCGGTAACGGTGTTCCCGCCCGTAAGACCATGATCGAGGTAACTGGCGGCAGGGGCCGAGTTGTTTCCCAGAACCGCGTCGTCCAGGACGTCGATCTGGCTTTTAATCCGGACCCTTTCCTCCGCCACGATCGCGGGCTCGAGCCGGAGGCGCTGGACCATGAAGCCGATATCCTCCCCGCCGCTATTCTTGGGATAAAGCCGGTAGAGATAATCGTAACGCAGGCGGTAGTACCCGTTCATTTCCAGGAAAAGCGCCTGGGCTTTCGCCGGACGGACGGGCAACACGAGCAGTAAAAGCGCGAAAATCAAAAACGATTTTTTAAATGATTTCATATAAATGTCGGGCGGTTCCCCCTCCTCTTCCCCCAATTTCTCTGGCCGTGAAAACTTCAGACAAAACCTGGACGCAAAAGGACAAACGGAGGGTATCCGTTTTCCCTTTAAACCAAGCCAATCCTTCGGCCTTCCCGGGTAAAAACCCGGGCGGGCTCAGGATTGATAAAACCTCGGGTCCCGGGGCCGGTCTTAGTGCTTCACCGGCTGACAGAGCTCGGTCAAAACCCCGTAACAGGACTTGGGATGGATGAAAGCAACCAGGTTGCCGTGGAAGCCCTTGCGGGGTTTCTCGTCGATCATCCGAGCTCCGCCCGCCTTGGCATCCGCGATCGCCTGCTCGATGTTCTCCACTTCATAACACACGTGTTGAACACCTTCGCCCCGCTCGGCAATGAACTTGCCCACCGCGGATTCCGGCGACAGCGGCTCGAGCAGTTCAATCGCGACCTCGCCCACCCGGACAAAGCCGATCTTGAGCCCGAGCTCCTGGACCACTTCCACCGCCTCTACCTTGAGTTTCAGCACGTCCCGGTAGAGTTTGATCGTCTCGTCAACGTTCTTGGTGGCGACCCCGATGTGATTGATTTTCGGAATCTTCATGAGGGCAATTCTATCAAGCCCGGCTTCAAATTCAAGTCCATCCTACATAGCATAGAGCATAGGGCAAAGGGCATAGAGCAAAAACCCGTGAGACGTTAGGCGCAAAAGCGCCAAGCGCAGATA
>JAPLJL010000305.1 GCA_026388615.1 Pseudomonadota bacterium
AGACAAAGATAATGTTAAAATCCTTATTCATGATAAAGAACGCCTAAATGCCTGTAGCTTAGCAAAAAATTTCTCACTAAAAGCATAAATACTATTGAATTCCTCAATAGCAATATATTTCCGTTTTAAGATAACATGCAGGCACGCTACGCATTCAACCAGCGAACGGATAGACAAGCCAATAAACCTTCTTTGCTCAGGATTAGTCTGGCTGGTGGATCCCTCCCTCCGGGGCGTAGCCTTTAAAATAACTCTGTTCCTTTCTATCCATTTTAATCGTTTGCCTTTGGATTCTTTTAATTCCTTTTCAATCCAACTTGCCTTTTTCCTATCTTCAACTATTTCCATCGCAAGTAAAGTCCAAGGTTTCCTTTTTTTCGTGGATTTTATATATCCTGAGTTATGATAACCAAGTCTCTTTTCGATGTTATTCGTTTGACCTATATAAATTTGCTTCGTCGGCAAGCTTTCTATCGCATAGATAAAAAACATTGCCTTATCTCCTACGGGGCGGAGCCAGCGATATTCAGGGAAATTGAGGTGGCCGCCCGGTTTATCTGCGATCTCAGGTTTGAATCTTCAAATGATGGCAATTTGCCTGACATAAGATAAATTTGATCGATATATTCCAATGCCAGTCCCCAGACTTCCAGCTTTTCGAATTTAAAGCTCATTTATTTCTTCCCGCGGTCCGTTGACTATGGTCGTCTTTTATTTCTCGCCTTTTGCCTTTGACTGCGGTCGGCGGTCGCCGCGGCAGCGGCTACCTGCCGCGGCCCAGTAATGAATACCCGAACCCGTGCTGCCTGGCTTCGTCCGCGTTGATGATGTTGCGGCCGTCGATGATCAACGGCGTCCGCATCAGCTGCTTGAGCCGGGGAAAATCCAGGTGGAAATATTCCCGGTGCTTGGTCACGATGGCCAGGGCGTCGGCGCCCCGGGCCGCCTCGAAAAGGTCCGCCAGGATTTCGATCCCGGGCAGTTCCTTGACGTAAGGGTCGTGCGCCACCACCCGGGCGCCGAGGCGGGAAAGCTCGAGAGCCAGGGAGCTCGCGGGGGTATTGCGGGTGTCGTCGGAATTTTCCAGGTAGGCCACCCCCAGGATGACCACCTTGCTCTGCTCCATCTTCAGCCCGTGGCTCTCGATCGCGCGGCGGGAGAGCTCGGCCATGTGCAGGGGCATGTGGTCGTTGATGGCCCGGGCCAGGCTGATCAGCTCGGCCGCGAGCGGCTCCCGGCCGTAGGCCCGGAGGCCATAGCGCAGGAGCCAGGTGTCCTTGGGCAGGCAGTGCCCGCCCACTCCCGCGCCGGGCAGGTGCATGTGCCGGTCGGAGCGGGCGTTGACGAGCTTCTGCACCTCCCAGACGTCGATGCCCAGGCTCTCGCAGATCAGGGCCATCTCGTTGGCGAAGGCGATGTTGACGTCGCGGTAGGCGTTTTCCATGGTCTTGGCGGCCTCCGCGGTCAGGATGTCGGTGGAGAAAACCGGCTGGCGCACGATTTTCTTATACATCTCCACCGCCTTGAGCTCGCTCTCCCGGTTGATCCCGCCGACCACCCGGGGCATATCCACGATGTATTCGATCAGCTTGCCCGGCATGACCCGCTCGTAGGAGTAAGCCAGGAGAAAATCCTTGCCCGCCACCTGGCCCGACTCCGCCTCAATGATCGGGCGGATGACGTGCTGGGTGGTCCCGGGGGCCACGGTGGACTCGGTGATGAGGAGCACCCCGCGCTTCAGGTATTTCCCGATCTGCCGGGAGACGTCCTTGACCGACTCGTAGCTGGGGCTGTGGTCGTCGGCGTCGGTGGGGGTCTGGACGTCGATCAGGATGACGTCCATATCCTTGAGCACCGAGTAATCATCGGTGACCCGGAAGGTCTTCTTCCCGACGATCCGGGCCAGGAGCTCGTCCAGGCCGGGCTCCAGCCCTTCGAAACAGCTCTTCCCGGAATTCAGGACCTCGATCTTCCAGCCGGAGCGGGGCGAGCGCCTCTGGACCCCGGTGACGTCGTATCCATCCACATCCGCGAGCAGGGCCGCGATCGGCACCCCCACGTAACCCATCCCGATAACCGCGATTTTAGTCGGCATCTAGAAGCCTCCTGGGATCAGAACCCGAACGTCAAACCTTTCTGAATTGGTAAAACGGACGGAATTTTAACACAAATTTGCCGGTGTTAGCGAGAGGAATACCGGCAGGTCAAAGGTGAAAGGGCAAAGAGCGTAGCGCAAAGGGCATAGGGCAGAGTCCAAAGTTCAAATTCCCAAGCCCAAATGCCAAATAAAGGTCAAAGCCTAAATGTCAAAATAAAAAAACAAAGCATATTTTTTGAGTTTTTGTTTTTTGGGCTTATTTTGAACTTTGGATTTAAGCATTTGAACTTTTATCCTGTGCCCTTTGACCTTTCACCTTTCACCTTTGACCTTGCCTCTTGCCTCTTGGCTATTAGCTACTGGCGGCCGGAGTCCTGGAAAAGATCCCGGAAGGATTCAAGCCGCTTCCGGTAAACCTCCTGGTCGGCCTTTGATTTTTTCGCCAGGGAGGCGCGGAAGGCTTCCAGATCATCGGCCAGCTTCCGAAGCCGTCCCTGCAGTTCTTCCCCCTTGCCGGCGAGCCCCCGGAGGGCCTGTTCCCCGGAGGCGAGGGCGACATCCCGCCGGCTCCGCGCCTCGGCGATGAAACGGTTGACCTCTACCCCTTCATCGAGGCTGGACTTGAGCCGGGCTTCCAGGGAGCGGGAGAGGTCCCGGTCTCCGTTTTCGATGGCCGCGCGCCGCTGCCGGGCGAACTCGCGGGTGTCAACCTCGATTTTCTGGACACGCCGGTTCAACTGGTCCAGCCGGGCGTCCATGAGCCTGGCGGTCTCGGTGAGGGCGGCGACTTGGGCGGAAAGCTTTTCCTTAAGCCGGGCGTTGCGCTCGCTGATCCAACCCTCCCAGTCAATCTTGGCCAGGAGGGCCGAGACCGGCCGCAGGGGCCGCCGGCCCACAGCCACGCTGGTTTCCATGCCCGCGGGAAGCCGCTCGGTCCCGTCCGCCCCGGACACCTCCACCTCGCCTTTCTCCACTCCGACCCGGGTCTCCCCGTCATCGGCCACCGCCACGATAAATTCCGTTCCCCGCACGCCGCAGACCGCGGAGGGCGTGACCACCTTGTAGGGGGCCCCCCCATCCTTCCGCGGAACCACCTGAGAGAGAATCCGGCCCCAGACCAGGCCGAGGAGATAGCCCCGGGCCTCCGGGTCGGAAAGATCCTCGTTATAAACCAGCTGGGTCCGGGCGAAGATTTTCAGCTGGGTCCCGTCCGGAAGCGCGAGCCGGGCCTCCGAATCCAGCCCCACCCGGATGGTTTCGCCCGGGTTGACCGCGGCCCCGACCGCGGCCATCCCGGGCCGACTCCCTGGGCGAGCCTCGGGGCCAGCCGAGCCGTCGGTTCGGGCAGGCCGCCCTACTTCCTGCCCTTCGGGAGAGGCGGGAATAATTGTCACGTCGCCCCGGACCTGGTCGAACGTGGCCGCGAGCGCCGCTACGGGGCAAAGAGCAAAGAGCAGAGAGCAAAGGGCAATGATAACAACCGCAGAGCCGACTGCGCCAAGGCTTCGCCGCCCAGGCAGCAGACCGCCCTCCGGGTCGTAGACCCATACGGGTCGGAGACCGACCGCCGCAAAAGTAAGCAGTAGGCAGTAAGCAGTAAGCAGCCGGGAAAAGAAGTTTCTCGAGTTCACTGGGTTTATTGTGTCAAAAAATGGGCCAGAGCTCAAAGGAAAGAAAAACACCTGGATTCCCGCCCCCTCCTAAGCTGATGCTTCGGAAGGACAGGTCGGATATAGGGAAAAGCGAGATTGCTTCCCTCGACCATACTCGGGATAAATCGCCTGCCGCTCGCAATGACAAAATATATTGTTTTCTATTGCCTTTCACCTTTGAACTTTCAGCTCCCTGCTCCCTGCGCTTTGCTCTATGCTCTATGCCCCCTCCGGGCCGGAGGCTGCTTACTGAAGACGCAGGCTAAAGCCTGCGGCTACCTGCTTACTGCTTACTATCTTCAGCGTTCGTTTTCACCTCCGGAATCAACGCCTTGGCAAAATCTTCCGGGGAGAATTCGGCCAGGTCCTCCAGGCGCTCGCCCATCCCGGCGTAGCGGATGGGGATTTTCAGCTCGTCGGCCACCGCCACTACCATCCCGCCCCGGGCCGTCCCGTCGAGCTTAGCCAGGATCACCCCCGTCACCCCCGCCACTTCCAGGAAAACCCGGGCCTGGACCAGGGAGTTCTGCCCGAGGGTGGCATCCAGGACCAGGAAAACCTCATGGGGAGCGCCGGGCACCTCGCGGTCCGCGATCCGCCGGAGTTTCTTAAGCTCATCCATCAGCTGCACGCGGGTATGAAGTCGGCCGGCGGTATCGACGATCACCACCCCGGCCTTCCGGGCCCGGGCCGCCTTCAGGGTGTCAAAAATCACGGCCGCCGGATCGCCGCCGGGACCATGGCTGACCAGGTCCGCCCCGGCCCGCTCCGCCCAGATCTTGAGCTGGT
>JAPLJL010000254.1 GCA_026388615.1 Pseudomonadota bacterium
TGGTCACCGCCGAGGTCTGCGCCCGGGAAGGTCTCCAGGTCCCGGAACTTCCCGAAAGGCTCCGAAACTATTTTGATTCTTTGCTCCCGCCTTTCTGGAGCCGGGGCAATCCGGTGGATCTGGTCGGCACTCCCCGCCGGCAGCTCCAGTTCGAGGTGATCGAAAAATTAGCCCAGTCTCCGGAATTCGATTTTCTGCTGATCATGGGGGTGATTACCGGGGCGATGTATTCGAACTGGGATATGTTTAAGCGATTTTTCGTTTCGGGCTACAACTTCGCCCGCAATCATTTCTGGGCGGCCGTGTCTTTTTATCCCTCTTTGATCCGGAAGGTCAGGACTTCCCTGAAGAAGTCCAGGAAACAACGCCAGACCGGACAGCATAAAACCACCGGGGGAATCGACCTGAGTGAAATCCGAAACTGGAACGACAAGATCCTGGCCCGTCGAGTCTTGGAGATGATGAACAAATACCATAAGCCGATAATCACCATCAGCGGAACCAAGAATCAACTGCCGGAACTGGCCAGGAAATATCATCTGATTGTTTACGATACCCCCGAGCGGGCTTCCCGGGTCGGAGCCCGGATTGCGAACTATGGGGTCTTCCGGAAAAAGGATCTTTCCGGGACCGCGATCGAGATCAATCCGGATCGGGTCAGCCGGATCAAGGATTTGATCAAGGATTTCCCGGGGTTGATCCCGGAAAGGGTGACCAAGGAAATCCTGGCTCTTTACGGGATCCCGGTGACCCGGGAAAAACTGGCGAGAAGCCCGGAGGAGGCGGTGCAGGCGGCCCGGAGTATCGGCTACCCGGTGGTGCTCAAGGTGGAATCCCCCCAGGTGATCCATAAGACCGAGGCCGGGGGCGTCAAGCTGGGCCTGGATTTTGATCCGGCGGTGATCGAAGGTTTCGAGAACATAATCCGTTCGGTGGAGCAATACGACCCCCACGCCCTGATTAGCGGGGTCCTGGTTCAGGAGATGGTCCGGGGCGGGGTGGAGGTTTTCGCCGGGGTCACCCGGGACCCTTCGTTCGGACCGGTGCTCGCCTTCGGATTGGGCGGGATATTTGTGGAGATCCTGAAGGACATTTCTCTCCGGCTTCCTCCCATTACCCCGGAGGAAGCTCTGGAGATGATAACTTCCCGGCGAGGGTTTCCCCTGCTCTCCGGGGCCCGGGGGAGAGCCAAGGCGGATGTTCACGTTGCCGTCGAGATTCTTACCCGGCTTTCGACTTTGAGCCTGGAACTTAAGGACCTGGTCGCTGAGATTGATATCAATCCCCTGATTCTTTTCGGCGAGGGCGAAGGGGGCAAGGCCGTGGATGCCCGGATGATCCGGGCCGAGCCGCAGTAAATTTCTAATTTCTAATGTCTAATTTCCAATCAATGCCTAAAAATTCTTGTAGGCCTATGCACATGACTGGCCTGATTGGAAATAAAACATGATTTGGCATCGAATCAAAATATTAGATTGCTTCGTCGCTTGCGCTCCTCGCAATGACAGAATAAATAGTCATTGCGGTGAGCTGAAACCCTGAGCATTGCGAAAGGGCCTGCTCACCGAGGGCGTGGCAATCCCAAAATCGAGTCTTAATAATTTCATTCCTGCAAAACAATTTAATATGGAAATCCATGATTAATCTTTATCTCCAATCCAAGGAAATTTGGTTAAGACCAGTCATGTGCATAGGCCTAAATTCTTAATCAAATTTTTTTGACATCTGCATTGGACATTTAGTAATAATTAAGATTTGATTAGGCATTAGACAATTAGGAATTAGTCATTGTCCTTAAAATCATGCTAGCCCGCGTATTGTCCAGTTCGGTTCTGGGAGTGGAAGCCTACCAGGTGGAGGTGGAGGTGGACACCGCCCGGGGGTTGCCCCAGTTCAACCTGGTGGGATTGCCGGAGGGGGCGGTCAAGGAGAGCAAGGAGCGGGTTAAGTCGGCCATCCGGAATTCCGGATATGAATATCCGGCCGGAAGAATCACGGTCAACCTTGCCCCGGCGGATATCCGGAAGGAAGGCTCGGCCTTCGACCTTCCCATCGCGGTCGGACTCCTGATCGCCGAAGGAGTGCTCCAGTCCGCCCGCGTCCAGGATTACCTGATCCTGGGTGAGCTTTCCCTGGATGGCCGCCTGAAGCCGGTCCGGGGAGGCTTGCCCGTCGCGATCCTGGCCCGGAATTCCGGCAAGCGCGGGTTAATCCTGCCTTCGAGCAACGCCCGCGAGGCCGCGATCGTGGAAGGAATCGACGTCCTGGAGGTTGATCATCTTTCCGAGGTGTTTGAGTTTTTCAATTCCGAGCGGGAGATTTCCCCGGTTCGGGTGGACATAACCGAACTTTTTTCCCGGCATTCGGTTTACGAAGTTGATTTTAACGAAGTCCGGGGGCAGGAGCACGCGAAGCGGGCCCTGGAGGTGGCCGCGGCCGGCGGCCATAACCTCCTGATGGTGGGCCCGCCGGGTTCGGGAAAAACGATGCTGGCCAAACGGCTCCCGACGGTATTGCCCCGGCTTTCCCTGGAAGAGGCGATCCAGACGACCAAGGTTTACAGCGTCGCCGGGCTTCTGTCTTCCCAGTCCGCGATCGTGGCGACCCGGCCCTTCCGCTCGCCGCACCATACCATTTCGGACGCCGGCCTGGTCGGGGGCGGAACCATTCCCCGCCCGGGGGAGGTTAGCCTAGCGCATAACGGGGTGCTCTTTCTGGACGAACTTCCGGAGTTCACCCGGAATGTTCTGGAGGTCCTGCGCCAGCCGATCGAGGAAGGAAAGGTGACCATTTCCCGGGCGCTTTCCTCCCTGACTTATCCCGCGGATTTCATGCTGGTCGGGGCGATGAATCCCTGCCCCTGCGGTTACCTGGGAGACCCGGCGCACAGCTGTCATTGCACCCCCCTGCAGATCCAGAGGTACCGGTCCCGGGTCTCCGGCCCGCTTCTGGACCGGATTGATATCCAGGTGGAGGTCCCGGCCGTCCGCTGGCAGGATTTAGCCCGGGAAGCCGGGGGCGAGGACTCGGTGGAAATCGGCGCGAGAGTGGAAATGGCCCGGAAGGTCCAGGGGGACAGGTTTTCCCGGGCCAAAATCTTCTGCAACGCCCAGATGGGCTCCCGGATGATCCGGAAATACTGCCAGCCCGAAAAGGAAGGCGAAAGGCTTTTACAGCTGGCGGTGGATAAACTCGGAATGAGCGCCCGGGGTTATACCCGGGTTTTAAAAGTCGCCCGCACGATCGCTGATCTCGAGGGCTCAGCGACGATCCGCTCCTCCCATGTTTCTGAAGCCATCCAGTACCGGAGCCTGGACCGATTGACGGAACCAGGCTGAAGAAATAAAGTTAATAACCAAATGGCGGGCAGGCAAGCAAAATGATTCTCGGTTTAAATAACAATATTTCTTACAAGGGAAAGGTTTTTCACGTGCAGACGGAGGATTCCGGGAAGCAGAGCCCGCATATCTTTACCCATCTTTTTCACGGTGGAGACATTCTCGCCACGAAAAAAGTCGATTACCATGACATTGTCCAAGTCGAGGGTCTGGATGATATCGTCCGGGAACTGATGAAGGAACAGCACCAGTCGATGATCAAGGAACTGCAGAGCGGGGTTTACGAGGATAAAATCTCGGCTTTCTTCACGGCTGAGGAAAAGGGAAAGCCCCATCCCCAGGTGCAGGAGGTCGAACTCCGGCTGACCGATAAAAACCTGTCCAATAAAAGCCTGGATGAGGTGATTCTGGATTACCTGACCCTGGATGTGGAAAAGGAATGAGAATGATCGTCGGGAAATTTTTTAATTTCTAATTAACCTAATGCCCAATCAAAATCTAAATCCCAATGCCAATTTTTATTTTATGAATATTTCTTGTTCGGTCTTTAGTCATTGGAAATTGATTAGACATTAGAAATTAGTCATTGGTCATTTGCTCAGGAGATAAATATGGCCACCCCAGCGCAAATTGAAAACCTGCGAAAGATCGCTACCGGGATCAGGATAAATATCCTGAAAATGCTCAACACGTCCGGATCCGGTCATACCGGCGGATCACTTTCGGCCGTGGAAATCCTGACCTCGCTGTTCTTTTCCGAAATGAAATACCGAGCCAACGATCCCGGCTGGGAGGGGCGTGATCATTTCGTTCTCTCTAAGGGGCACGCCGCCCCGGTGCTTTACGCCACCCTGGCCCAGGCGGAGTTTTTCGCCGCCGAGGAACTTTCCCAGCTCCGCCGGCTCGGGTGCAGTCTCCAGGGTCATCCCTCCTGCGTCTGCACCCCGGGGGTGGAGGTTTCCACCGGTTCCCTGGGGCAGGGCCTTTCCATGGCCCTCGGGCTGGCCCTGGCGGTCCGGCTCGATCAGAAGCCTTCCCGGGTTTACGCCCTCTGCGGGGACGGCGAGATGCAGGAGGGCCAGATCTGGGAGGCGGCCATGGCCGCGGCCCATTTCCGGGTGGATAATCTCTGCATGATTGTCGACAATAACGGCCTCCAGATCGACGGCCCGGTCGCCAAGGTCATGGGCATCGAGCCGCTCTGGAAAAAATGGGAGGATTTCGGCTGGGGGGTGCAAAGGATTGACGGCCACAACCTGGAAGAGATCCTGGACGCCCTCGCCACCGCCCGGCAGATCCGGGGACGTCCGGCGGTGATTATCGCCAAGACCGTGAAAGGCAAGGGGGTTTCTTTTTTCGAGAACAAGGTGGAATATCACGGGGTGGCCCCTTCGGCGGATGAATTAAAGCGGGCGCTCAAGGAGTTGGAAGGTTGAATTCATAAATGTCTAATTTCTAATAACCAATGCCTAATCAATTTCTAAAAACAAAATGTATAAAATTAATTCCCCAATCCGAGGTTTTGGGGTAATTGATCATTGTCTTTTAAATTAGACATTTGTCATTGGTGATTGGTGTTTGGTTAGACATTAGAAATTCGTCATTAGACATTTGCGGAGGTGGAAGATTTCGCGTTGTCCTCTAATTTTTCTGCAAAGGAAGGGAAGATGAGCTCCTTGAAGCTGACGGCCAAAATTGTCAGAAATGATTGCCTGGAAAAACCGGATCCCAAGGCCCTCCGGGACGCCTACGGCTCCACCCTGGTCAAGCTGGGGGAGAAGGACCGGAACGTGGTGGCCCTGGACGCGGACCTTTCTTCCTCCACCCGGACCTCGATGTTCGCGGCCAAATTCCCCGAACGTTTTTTCAACATGGGGCTGGCGGAACAGAACATGATGGGAACGGCCGCGGGCCTGGCCAAGGGGGGCAAGGTTCCCTTTGTCAGCACCTTCGCCATTTTCGCTTCGGGGCGGGCCTGGGAGCAGATCCGGCAGTCCATCGCCTATTCGCGGCTGAACGTGAAAATCGTGGCTACCCATGGGGGAATCACCGTGGGCGAGGATGGGCCTTCCCACCAGACGGTCGAGGACCTGGCGATTATGCGGGTGATTCCCGGGATGACGCTGATCGTCCCGGCCGACGCGGTCGAAACGGGCAAGGCGGTGGAAGCGGCTTACCGCTACCAAGGCCCGGTTTTTATGCGCCTGACCCGGGCCAAGTTCCCGACCGTTTTTACCGAGGATTACGAATTCCAGATCGGGAAGGGGACGGTGGTGAATGAGGGGGAGGATCTGGCCATCTTCGCCTGCGGCCTGATGGTTTACCATTCCCTCCAGGCGGCCAGGATTTTAGCGGAGCAGGGAATTTCGGCGCGGGTGGTCAACATTTCCACCCTGAAGCCCCTGGACAAGGATTTGATCGTGGAGTCGGCGAAAAAGACCCGGGCGGTGGTAACCGCGGAAGAGCACTCAATTATCGGCGGACTGGGAGGCGCGGTCACCGAGGTCCTGTCCACTGCTTTTCCGGTCCCGGTGGAAATGGTCGGGGTGAAGGATTCCTTTGGAACCTCCGGCAAGGCCGAGGAACTTTTAAAATATTTCGAGCTGGAACCCGGCGATATCGTCAAGGCCGGCCTCCGCGCGGTCGAGAGAAAAAAGAGTCTCTAGCCTCGAGTTTTTAGCTTCTGGTCTCGAGTTTGTAGTTTCCAGTTTCGAATTTGGTCATTGGGATTTGTTTGGAATTTGGAAATTGGGATTTGATTTAAGATGAGCGGACATCACCATCGGGCCTACCATCATCTCGAAAAACGCCTGGATGCCTATCCGGTCGGATCCCCCTCGGCCCCATTCTTCCAGAAAGTGCTCAGCCTGATTTTCAGCCGGGAAGAGGCTGAGGTGGCGACCAAGATGCCTTGCCAGCTTACCGACCTTTCCCATTTAAGCCGGATTACCGGGGTCCCGTCGAAAAAACTCCAGAACATGCTGGAGAAAATGGCCGACCGCGGGCTGGTTCTGGATCTCGAAAGGGAGGGGAAAACCTATTACCTCCTGACCCCGACCGTTCCCGGGATCGTCGAAATGACATTGATGCGGGTCAGGGATGACATCCCCCAGAAGGAGATCGCGGAGCTTTTATCTCATGGCCAGAACGACCAGGGATTTCTCCGGGCGGTTTTCGGGGGCAAAACCCAGTTCGGCCGGGTCATTCCCTACGAAGGAACCGTCGCGGAAAAATATCATCACCAGGTTGCCTCTTACGAGAGGGGCGAGGACGTGATCCGGGAAGCCCGGGCCATTTCCGTGACTCTCTGCTACTGCCGTCATGAAAAGAAGTTGAGCGAAGAGGAATGCACACACCCCCTGGAGGTCTGCACCGCTTTCAATACCGCCGCGGAATTTCTGATCCGCCACGACCTGGGCCGCAAGATCGAGAAGGAGGAGGCCCTGGACATCCTGGCCCGGACCGGGGAACTCGGGATGGTGCACGTGATCGATAACGTCCGGCAACGCCCCACCTTTATCTGCCATTGCTGCTCCTGCTCCTGCGGGATCATGCGGGCTTTCCGGGCCTTCGAGGAATTCCCGACGGTGGTGTCCTCCAATTACCGGGCGCGGGTGGAAGCGGAGAAATGCATCGGCTGCGGACGCTGCGCCCGGGCCTGCCCGGTGGGGGCGATCAACCTGGAGAAGATCTGGGAACCTAAGGCCGGCCTTCAGGCGGAGGTGGACAATTCCGTCTGCATCGGTTGCGGGGTCTGCGTCAAATCCTGCCGGAAGGACGCGCTCAGGCTCGAGCCCCGGAAGGAGCGGAAGATTACCCCGGAGACCACCTTTCACCGCTTGGCCCTGATGGCCATGGAAAGGGGCAAGCTGGCCGACCTCGTGTTTTATGATCCCACCAAGATGACCCACCGGCTCGGGAAAATCATGGTCAAGTCATTTCTAAAAATGCCGCTTTTGCAGCGGGTGATGCTGCAGCAGGAATTCAACTCCCGCTTCCTGGACTTTATCTACGCCGGCATCCGCCGGACCGAGATGGGCCGGGTGTTGGAAGAACTTTAAAGCCAGCCCGAAGTTCCAGGATCCGCAGTCCCAAGTCCCAAGAAAAGAAAAATAGAGGGCTGGTCTACCTTCCCTGCAGACTTTTCTATTTGAACCCGAAAAATGCGATTGAATTCATTTCTCCGTCATACGCAGGCGGGATTTTTTTGTAGTTTGCCGATTTATCGGCGGTTTTAAAATCGCCCGATGAATCGGGCAACTACATAATATCCGAAAATACTAACTGCATTTTTCGGGTTGAAAGGAAAAAATATTGTGTTTTTCTCCATCCGGTTTCAGTAAAATTGTCTTCGGTAAGAGGGGATAAATTTCATTTCCGGATATTTTAAGCTAACATTTATCAAAATAAGGAGAACCGATGAGATTTCATAAAAACTATTGTTTTTTTATCGGGGTTTTAATGATTTTTCCGCTTTTCGCCTGCGGAGGAGGGAAGAATAATACCGCTGTTCCCGCCGCGCCCGCCAGCCTCGCCGCCGCGGCGGTATCCACCACCCAGATAGATCTTTCCTGGCAGGACAATTCCAGCGATGAGAAGGGATTCCAGCTCGAGCGGAAAACCGGGGGCGGCGCTTACGCGCTGCTGGCCAGCCTTTCGCTCGACGCGACTTCTTATTCCGACGCGGGTTTAACCCCGGACACATCCTATACTTACCGGGTCAACGCTTTTAACCACGGAGGCAATTCCGCTTACTCCAACGAAGTTACCGCTCAGACCCTGAGTAATCTTCCCGCCGCCCCCGCCGGTCTTTCGGCCGCGGCGGTTCCCGGACACCAGATCAATCTTTCCTGGTCGGCCGGTTCCAGCAATCAGGACGGTTTTGAGGTTGAACACAAAGCGGGAGACACGGGCACTTATGTTTCCCTGGGCACCCTGGGAGCCGGGGTTCTGACTTTTTCCGACCTTAATCTTACCCCGGGCGTTGATTATTATTACCGGGTCAGAGCCTACAACACTTACGGAAATTCCGGTTATTCCGGCGAAGCCTCGGCCCGGGCCCTGGAACCGGCCCTTCAGATCTCCGCGGGAGGTTTTCACACCTGCGCCTTGTTTGCGGGGGGGAAGGTGGAATGCTGGGGGGACAATTCCTACGGCCAGATCGGAAATGGGACCACCACCACCGCATTTGTCCCGGTTCAGGTTTCAGGTTTATCCGAAGAAGTAACCGCCATTTCGGCCGGTTATTCGCATACCTGTGTTTTGACCCGGGCGGGAGGGGTGAAGTGCTGGGGGATAAACGACTCGGGTCAGCTGGGATTAGGGGAAATTTCCGGTCCGGAATATTGTACAGATAGTATGCCTTGCAGCAGGTTTCCGAGGGAGGTCCAGAATCTTTCTTCCGTGATCGCCATGATTTCCGCGGGGGCTTTTCATACCTGCGCTTTAACCGGGGGCGGAGGTTTGAAGTGCTGGGGTGACAATGCCTTCGGCCAGGTCGGGGATGGAACCACTAAGCCGCGCGGTTTCCCGGTGGACGTTTCGGGTCTGGTCTCCGGGATCGTCAATTTTTCTTCCGGAGGTTACCATAATTGCGCCGTGACCGGCGGCGGAGCAGTTAAGTGCTGGGGACTAAATGATTTCGGACAGTTGGGAATGGACCCGACCAGCGGTCCGGAATTAGTAACCTCCTACCAGGACGGTACCCCGTACCAGTACAGTTACAGTTCCACCCCGATCACGGTCCAGGGTTTCCCCTCCGATTTTACCACCGTGGCTGCCGTTACCGCGGGGGGAATGCATTCCTGCGCTTTGAATTACATGGGGGCCGTTCAATGCTGGGGCCGCAACTTCTACGGGCAACTGGGAAACGGCAGTTACAATGAATATATCCCGTCCCCGGTCTGTGTCGGCATGTCTTTATGCACGGGAGGGATGCAAAGCATTTCCGCCGGGAATAATCATACCTGCGCCGTGACCACTGGGGGAGCCTTGAAATGCTGGGGAGAGGGTGATTTCGGCCAAATCGGGAATGGGGATACCCTGAACTATTACGATCCCCAACCGGTTGCGAATGTGGCCTCCGGGGTTACCAGCGTTTCGGCGGGAGGAAACCACACCTGTGCCTTGATGGAAGGGGGATGGGCGAGATGCTGGGGGCTTAATCTTTCCGGCCAGCTCGGGGATGGCGCCCAAGAGGAACTCCAGGATACCCCGGTAAGGGTGTTTGGGATAGGCCCTTGAGGCTATTGACACATAACGAGGAATGATGAATTGTCGGGCATTGTAAGCCAGGGATTAAATTAAGGGGAATAATCTATTGTTTTTGTTTTTCCTATAGAATTAAAATACTAACCAAGGGTTATTCATTAAGTCAAAGTCGCGGGGTTCAAATTTCTGGTTGGAGGGCAAAATTACAGCCTTTATTATGAGCCAGAAAAACCAACTTTAACATCCGGTAGGAGGGAAGTTGTGAAGAAAATGGGTCGGTTAAGACTCATGGCTTTCGGGGTGGTTTTAGTTGGCCTGATTTTTTACTGGGGGGTAGGTTGCTCCAGCGACAAGCCCAAGGACAACGAAAATATCGCCAAGGGAAAATCCCTCCTGGCGGAGGGCAACGGCGACGAAGCCCGCGATATTTTCTCCGCTGAACTGAACGGTGACCCGGACAGCTGTAACGGCCGCTACGGCAGGATTCTCGCCGATAACCAATCTCTTCTTAAACTCTTCAACGATTTCCTGGCCACCGGGGCCGGGCTGGTCACGGCGGGGTTCGGGCCGAGGATGGTGGTGGACGCTTATCCTTACCTGGATGACCTGCTCAATCCCTTCCACAAGATTTTAGTCGAAATGGAGGCTGATGCCGACCGGGTGGCCGAGCTCAATTGCACTTTTTACACCGAGGCCTACCCGGTCTCCCTGAATACCAACGATAACCAACCTATTATCAATGCGGTGTTAACCGGGGAATGGGACCAGGTCCAGGCCTTGTTTATCGGGGGCCAGATCCATATGATGCTGGGTTTGATTGATTACATTTCCGCCCACAATCTGATGGTGGACGTGGAAAGCATCCTGAACATGATTCAAACCGGAAACATCCAGGGCAGCCAGCTTATATATCAAGTCCGTTCCCTGGGGGGATTCATGCATGACAATCCCTATTTCCTGACCAAGAGCGAGA
This sequence comes from Pseudomonadota bacterium, assembly GCA_026388615.1. Lineage (GTDB taxonomy): Bacteria > Desulfobacterota > JAPLJL01 > JAPLJL01 > JAPLJL01 > JAPLJL01. The sequence goes on from JAPLJL010000254.1 coordinate 10,522, forward strand.
ATCGCTGGGATCTGGTAACGCAGGCGCGCCAGGAATGGATCGAAGGGCTTTCAGAGGATTCCGCGTTTCTCCAAGCGGTTGATGCGGGGAAAAGCGATCCTTCCCAAGCTATCTTAGGATTCATCGATCTGGACGGTGACGGTTTTGACGCGGGGGACGAATTGAGCCTCGGGATCAACCGGCTCACCATTTCGGGAGGCACCACCCTGATCGGGAGGGTCAAATTCCAGGTTCCTGATTATCTCTCCCGCGACGTTGTCCTAGGGCTCGAGGGCCTTCTGGACAAGGCCCAAACGGCCCTGGAAGCTGTGGATCAGGGGGGATCCTCTGAAAGGATCGGGCTCGCGGACCTCAACCCCGCATTCATAGCCTTTTCCGGCGAAATCTCCTCCGCGATTCCCTTCGTTCAACTCAATCCCCTGCCGGACGTGATCCAGCTGGATCTCAAGGCTTTTTTCACCGATCCCAAGCCCGTGCGCGATTTCCTCCCGGTCATCGAAGAGGTCCGGAGCGGGGTCTATGAATTCATGCTGGAGGGTGAAGCGGTTCCGGACGGGAGTTGCGCTTCCTGTTGCATGGCGGACGGGGTAACGATCGCGGCGGGAGATGTCAGCCATTTTTCGAACGGATATCTGATCCCGGCTGATTGCATCACGGCCCAGTCCGGAGGGGTAGTGAACCCGATCCCGTACATCGCTTTTTCCGATCCGAATTTCAACGGATTGCTCTGGCTCAACCTGGATCCGATCAGCGATAACGTGGGTTCCTGCCCGGCCGACCCGGCCGGATATCTGCCTGCCGACCGGTATGCCCTGAATAAATTAATTTCCAGTTTGCTGGTCAGCACCACCTCTATTCCCGATTTCGGGATTTCTTTCTAATCCGGATTGGCCATTTTTTTTTATAATTAGATTCCACCCATAAGGATGAGCGGCCCGCATCCCTATTCGGACCAAAACCCGGATATTTGAACTCGCGGATGCCCACGCTTGTTTAAACTTATTAAAAAGAATAGAATAAAAGACTAAGAATTACCTGAAAAATTTAAAGTTTCAATTTATTAACCATCCAAGGGGGAAAAAAGTCATGAAAAAAGCAAGTTTTGTCGGCGTCGTGGTTTCCGGTATAGTCATGGTTGCCCTGATGATCGGGAGCGGAGCGGGATGCGGGGGGGGGACCAGTGACAACGCAAATGTCGCCAACGGCAAGACCCTGCTGGCGGAAGAAAAAGGCGATAGCGCCCGGACGGTCTTCACCTCGGAGCTGACTGCCGACCCGGATAGCTGCGGCGGTTTGTACGGAAGAATTCTCGCCGATGTGCAAGTCCTTTCGAAAAAAGCCAGCGACCTGGTTAATACCGGGGGCGGTCTGTTCACGACGGAATACACCCCTTCCGCCACCACCACTACTACGGATCTTTATCAGGTAATCAATCCTATTCTTACCCCCTTCGTGAGCATTTTCGTCGAGATGGAAGCTGATACCGACCGGGTGGCGGAACTGGATTGCACCTTCCAGACCGACTCATTCCCGGTGTCTTTATACACAAGTGCCAGCTCAAGTGAACCTGCCGCGAGCGCGACGCTTTCCGGGGAATGGACCAAGGTCGAGGCCCTGATGATCGGGGGGGAAGTCCATATGGCCCTGGCTATGGTTGATTTTGTTTCCGCCCATAGTCTGAAGGTAAATATGGCAAGTCTGACCGACATTACGGATCTGCTGGATATTGAAGATCTGCTGAGCAAACTCCAGAGCGGGTCCCAGATTAACCAGGTCATTTACCAGATCCGTGCCATGGGAGCGCTCCTGGAAGACAATCCCGATTTCCTGACGAAAAGCTCGAGCCGGTGGGACATGATGGAGGACGTGCCGAAGGAAATGGCCGAAGGATTTTCCGAATTCAACGCTATCTTTGACGCGCTTGAGGAAGCCAAGGGCGATCCCGCAAAAAAAATCATCGGTTTTGATGACAAAGACAATAACGGTTTTGACGCCGGGGACGAGTTGAGCTTCGGAATCAAGCAGGCCACCATTTCGGGCGGCACCACCAAGGTGGATGGATTGAGAATCGTGATCCCGGATGTTCTCTCCAGCAGTTTTGTGCAGAACGGCCGGGACCTTCTGGACAAAGCCACAGACTCCCTAAAAGCAGCGAGTGCCGTTACCGCCACGGTAGGGGGATCCTCCTCGCGAATCGGGCTTTCGGATATCAGCCCGTTGCTCACGGTCTTTTCCGATAAGCTCGGGTCCATGCTCCCCTCCATCCTTCCTTCCATCCTCCCTTCCATGCAGATCCCGTCCATGCCGGATGTGATTGAGGTGGATCTCAAGGCTTTCTTCACTAACCCCAAACCCCTGCGGGATTTCATGCCGGTCATCCTGAACCACGAGTTTGTCATCGAAGGTGAAGTGGACGCGTCCGGGACGCCGTATGGAGCGGCGATCGTAGTGGGGGATAACGCTCATTTCCTGAGCACCACCTCGATCTCGGCCGACTGCATCACGGCCCAGGCCGACGCGGTCGTGAACCCGATTCCTTATATTGAATTTTCCGACCCGACCTTCAACGGGCTGCTCTGGATCAACCTGGACCCGATTGACGATAATGTGACTTCCTGCTCGAGCAGCGACCCGGTTGGATACAATGTTGCCGACCAGTATTCCCTGAATAAATTAATCGCCGGCTTGATGGTTATGGTCACCACGGTACCAACCATCCCGATGCTGTTCTAAGATTTTCCGGGCGGGGCGGGCAAGAACGGACAGGTGTTTTCTTCTCCTGATTTTCGGTTCGGGTTCCGAACTGAATGCTGATGATTTTAATCGGAACCTCGGGTTACAGTTATGCGGACTGGCGGGGATTTTTCTATCCCCTCCAGATGGCTGATAAGGATTTTCTCGAATATTATTCCCGTCATTTCAATGTCTGCGAGCTGAATTTCACTTATTACCAGATCCCGAGCACCAGAACCTTTGACCGGATGATTGAAAAATCCGGGGGCAAGATTGAGTTTGTCGCTAAAGCTCACCAATCCATTACCCACGGCCGGGACGCCGGGATCGAGGGAATCACCCGTTTCGGGAAAGCGCTGGAGCCGCTCTGGCGGGCCCAGTTGCTGGGAGGAATACTCCTCCAGTTTCCCTTTTCTTTCCGGTCCGATAAGATCAATTACGAATATGTGCGGAGGCTTCGGGATTCTTTCGCCGATCTTCCCTTGGTGGCGGAATTCCGGAAACGCTCCTGGATCAAGGAAAGAACCTTTGATTTTCTCCGGGAGCTCAATATCGGGTTCTGCAACGTGGACGAACCTAAACTGCCCGGCCTGATGCCGCCGACGGCGGAGGTTACTTCTGAAATCGGCTATTTCCGCTTTCACGGCCGGAACCAGGCCAAGTGGTGGGAACACCAGGACCAGGCCGAGCGCTACGATTATCTCTATACCGAGGAGGAATTGCGGGAGTGGGTTCCCCGGATCCGGAAAGTGGAATCGAAAACCAAAAAAACATATGTGTTCACCAACAATCATTTCCAGGCCCAAGCGGTGAAAAACGCCGGGATGCTGAAAAACCTGCTTCTCCCCCATCCTTCTCCTCTTTTAATTAATGATGAAGACGGCCGGTAAAATCGCACTCCTGGCGGGGGCAATCATCGCCGGAGCTTTTTTCGGGTTTTCCCGGGCGGAAGCGGCCGCTCCCCAATATATTATCCGGTTAGCCAGCCTGGCTCCCGAGGAAAGCTGCTGGGGCGATTTCGCCCGGAAGGTGAAGAACTACATCGAGGAACGGTCGCGGGGACGCGCGAAAATCATCTGGTACATGAGCGGGGCGGCGGGTGATGAGCCGGTGGTTTTGAAAAGAATAGAGAAGGGCGAATTACAGGGGGCGGTTTTGACCATTAACGGGATGGGTTTGGTCAACCCGGAGTTCCGGGTGCTTCTGCTTCCCTTCCTGATCCAGAATTATGCCGAGGAGGATTTCATTCTTGATTCCATGTTCCCGGAATTCCAGCAGCTGGCCGAGGAAAAAGGCTACGCGCTTTTAGGCTTTACCGAGGTGGGTTTCAACCGGATTTTCACCAGGGAACCGCTCCAATCGATCCAGGATCTTTCCCGGGTTAAGATGTGGACCTGGGGAGGGGAGGACCTGGTTGAATCCGTCCTGAAGGGGGTGGGATTCAGCAACACGGTCCCGCTGCCTCTCCCCGAGGTGAAAAGCGCGCTGGAAAGGGGCACGGTTACCGCTTATTACTGCCCCTGTTATGCCCAGGCGGGTTTGCAGTGGTACCGCAATGCCGGGTACATTTCGGATTACACCTTCGGTTACTCTCCCGGGGCGGTGGTAATCGAGAAAAAATATTTCCAGAGCCTGCCCGCGGATATTCAGAACACCATCCGGCAGGCAATGGATTTCATCCTCAAACCGCTGCGGGTGGTCGTGCGCGATGAGGAGGAAAAGGCCTGCCGGATCCTGACGCGGCAGGGAATGAAGGTAAATAAGTCATCCCCCGAGTTCATCGCGGAGTTGAAACGGAGATCCACCCTCCTGTATTACAAATATGCGGATAAAGAATACCGCCGCGAGCTTCTGCAGAAGATCCTCGATCGATTGCAAAAGTTCCGCTCCCGATAGGCCCCAGTGTTTCGAGTTTCTGGTTTCGAGTTAAATTAAATAAAATAAAAAAACAATAAGACAGCAGGAATCGAAATTTCTCTGTGGGATTAAGTGAGCTTGGGAAAAAAAACGAAAGCCAAAAAGAAAACTTCGAGGAAAATCTGGGCCCTGGTCTTTGTCCTGGTTCTGGGATTTTGCGCCTGGGTTTACTGGGGGAATATCCCGTCCCGTTCCCGGCCGGCCCCGGCCCCGCCGCGGCCGCCGGCTGTGGCCCCGGGTGGAGTGGGTGAGACCGGGCCGGCCCCGGGCGAAAAAAAATCTTCTCCGCCGCCGGCAGTCCGGCCCAGATCCGCGGCGGCCCAATCCAATCCCGCCGTTTCCGAGGAACAGCCCTTATTGGAAAAAATCCGGGGAAACGAAGCGGCGGGGAGGATGGAGGAAGCGGCCCGGGCCCGGTTTGAGCTTTCGGAATGGTATCTGCAAAAGGCCCTCTGGGAATGGACCGAGTTTGGACGAAACGGACCGGACTTGGATTTGATTCGCAAGGCCCTCGCGGTCCTGGACGAAGTAATCCAGCTCCGGCCCGGAACCGAACTGGCGGCGGAAGCCCAGCTCCGTCGGGCCAAGGTTTATCGCAACGGGTTAAGCGGCCTCTGGGATCAGGACCATCGCCGGGAAGCCCGGGAAGAGCTGAATAAGGTATTGGAATATTATCCCCGCAGTAACGCCGCCCGGGAAGCCAGGGAAATACTGGCCCATCCGGGAAAGTGAGATATTCTTGCCGATCGAAATCGAACGCAAAGCCTGGGCCCGGGATCCGGAAAAACTCGAACAGGAGGTCCGGAGGATCGCCCGAGGGGGGAAATCCGGGCGCAAAGCCGATTTTTATTACGCCCCCGCCGGGGATCGGGACCCGATCCGGAACTGTTTCCGGATCAGGCTGGCAGGGGACAAAGCCTGGGTGACCTTCAAGGATAAAAAAATCCTCCGCCGGAGCGAGATCAACCGGGAAACGGAAATCCCCATCCGGAACCCCTTCCTTTGGGCCAGGCTTTTCGAAAGCGTCGGTTTCCGGATGTTTATCCGGAAAGAGAAGCATTCCCGGATATATCGGCACCGGCAGGACCCGGAAATCACCATCGAACTCAACCGAGTTTCCGATCTGGGCAACTTCATCGAGGTGGAGATTCTCCGCCGGGAGAAGCGGGAAGCGCCCGAGGCCCTGCGGAAGATCGGAAAGGTTTTCCGGGAACTCGGGATCGGCAGCCGGGAGGTGGAACCGCGGCTTTATATTGAAATCCTCCGGAAACGGTTGCGGGGAAAAAAATACCGGTTCAATCCGCGCGCCCGCGATCTGGAAAGAGCTTATTCCCTGCCTGCGCCTGATTGACAGGCCGGGGGGGGCGGCGTTACTTTTAAAAGGTTTTTGAGATGTCGGAAATATTCACGGCGGTGTAGCTCAGTCGGTAGAGCAAGCGGCTCATATCCGCTAGGTCGGGGGTTCAAGTCCCTCCACCGCCACCATTTTTAATTTCAAATCACAAATTCCAAGCTCTCCTACGACCCCGAATGGGGTCTCAGGACCAGAACCCCAGAGGGGCAAATTCCAAATAAATTACAATTATCAAATTCAGAAACAAATTCCATTTTAAAATCCCAGGTGAAAGAAAACCGACAAAACCACATTTTCCCCCGGAAGGTCGTGGAAACCATCCGGAAATACCGGTTGATTGAACCGAGGGACCGGGTCCTGGCTGCGGTTTCCGGCGGGCCGGATTCCACGGCTCTACTCTTGATTCTCCAGGAACTTCGGGAAGTCCTGGGCTTCGAACTGGCGGTGGCTTCCTTTAACCATGGTCTCCGGAAGGAAGCCGGCCGCGAGCTGGAATGGGTCCGCAAAAAGGCCCTGGGCCTGGGATTGCCTTTTTTCCCCGGGAAAGCGGAAAAAGATTTAAAGAAAAAGGATGCCCGTTCCCTGCAGGAAAGGGCCCGGCGGGCCCGCTACGATTTCCTGGGAAAAATCGCGGGGGAAAACGGGTTCAACAAGATTGCCTTCGGCCATACCGCTACCGACCAGACGGAAACCGTTTTCCTGGGTATCATCAGGGGAACGGGCCGGGCCGGCCTGGCCGGGATTCCTCCCCGGCGTTCCTTGAGCCAAAAGTCCGGGGACTCGATTATAGTGATCCGTCCCCTATTGGAAAGAACCCGGGAAGAGATCATCGGATACCTGCGGGAGAAAAAGTCCGGCTGGCAGGAAGACCGGTCCAACCAGGATCCCAAGTACCTGCGCAACCGGATCCGGGGCAGGATTATCCCCGTGATTCGAAAGGAGGCCGCTCCTCACCTCGATAAGATGATGGTCCGGCTGGCGGAGATTTTAAGGGAGGAAGAGGAATATCTGGAGGTCTTGACCCGGAAGGCTTTGAAAAAATGCCGCCTGGTGGAGAACAATGGCGTGGGTTTGTCGATGGCCAGGTTCGGGAACCTGCCCCCGGCGATTCGCCGGAGGGTTTTACGTTTGGCCATTTCCCAGGTTAAAGAGAATCAGACTCCTCCGGGGTGGGAGGTTATCCGCGAACTGGAGGTAATTTCGGGTCCGGGAAGACCTGCCCGCCGTCTTTCCCTCCCGGGCGGAGTGCGGGCGGAGCGGGTGGGCGAGCGGTTGCGAATCCATATAAAGAATTGACGATTGACGAATGACGATTGACGAATGAAAAGCCAAGAAGAATTGACAATTGATGAATGACGATTGAGAACGACGAATGAAAAGTATTAGCAACACAGATATTTTTAGTTTTTTTTCAATTTACAATCGCAAATTATATTTGTGTGGGTATTTAAATCGTCAATCTGCAATCGTCAATCGGCAGCCCTGCTGATGGACGGCGGATTGATGTTTGGGAAAACATTTCCTATTATTCAAGTATGAAAAATATTCCAAAAAATTTAATGCTCTGGGCGGTGATCATTCTGACCATGATCGTGCTTTTCAATCTTTTCCGTCAGGAGAAGAAAAAAGTCACGGAATTGAAGTACTCCGATTTTATCAGCTCGATCGAGCAGGGGAAGATCACGGAGGTTACCATCGACGGCCGGCGGATCAAGGGTACCCTCGGTGAGGCCGGGGATTTCTCCGTCATCGATCCGGGAGACCAGGAACTGATTCCCTTCTTGAAGGGCAAAAAGGTCCAGATCAGCGCCAAGATCACGGACGAAAACTGGACCTGGAAAGGATTTCTGATCACCTGGATCCCGTTTCTTATCATCATCGTTCTCTGGGTGGTTATTTACCGGCAGATCCAGTCCGGAGGAGGCAAGGCCCTCTCTTTCGGGAAGAGCCGGGCCCGGCTTCTGACTGAGAGTCAGCACAAGGTTACCTTCAAAGACGTGGCCGGAATTGACGAGGCCAAGAACGAACTGGAAGAAATCATCGAATTCCTGCGTGACCCCCAGAAATTCACCCGGCTGGGCGGAAGGATTCCCAAGGGGGTACTGCTGGTCGGACCCCCGGGGACGGGAAAAACCCTCCTG